>CAMWVO010000410.1 GCA_947177695.1 uncultured Clostridia bacterium | reverse complement strand
CTGGCGAACTTTTTTGAGTCGGCGGCTTCGCCGCCTGAGCGTCCCGACAGTTAGTGCGCTAAATCAAAATTTATACTTTTTAACCTATTTCCATAGTTCGTAAAAAAGCACTTGACAGTGATGTCCGAATATGTTAAAATTTATTCATGCGCGAAAACGTTTAACTAAGGATTATATGGGGGTACAAATCAATGTTTAAAATCAGGATAGCAATAGTGCTGATCTTTCTTTTTGTAATGGGTGTCGTCCTTACGGTGCAGGGCGTATCCGACGTTATCAAGATCAACGGCTACGTTCCCGACTTCAACTACGACAGCATGGTGAACGTTAAAAAGGGCAGCTTCGTTCAGGGCTATGTCGCCAATATTTATGACTGCTATGCCGGTGAGACTACCACTGAAACCAATTACGGAAAGACGTCCTCTTATACTTCGGAGGAATATTTCCTTATGCCGCTTATCAACGAAGAGGACGAGGCAAAGGATCTTTTTATCACCATATCGGCTTCAAATATTGACGACAGAAAAACTCTTTTAGAAGTACGCAATGACACATGGGAGTATATGAGTGGCAACACCGATATTGATTTTACCGAAATGTATATCGTTGCAAGGGTCAAGGAAATGGACGACGACCTTATGCCGCTGATGTTGGATTGGCTCACGGAAAGCAAAGTTTACAGCAGCCGTTCGGAGGCGCAGCAGCACGTTATTCCTTACGAGCTTGTTATCTACCGCAACCTTAACGCTCCCTACATCAGCCTTGCTGTGGGACTTGTTATAATTGCCGCATTTGCTGTAGTGGGAGTTATCGTCTACAAGAAAACAAGACCTACTTACCCTGCAGCCGAGACGGGATATTATTCACCGTCTCCCTCGGCAGCCGAAAATACTGAGAACGCTTTTGCAGGCGGCTTTGCAGAAAACAGCAGACCCGCTCCGGTGCCTATACCCGATATTCCCCAGCCGCTTCAGCCCGACGAATTTTTTGCAAGACCTGCAAGAAAATCCGCTCCGGCTGAGGAAAAAGAACCTCCCAAGCCTGAGCCGGAACCTCAGCCGCAGGCACAGGCTCCCGTCGTTGTTCCGGGAGATATGGACGGTCTTGACACCTCCGCGCTGAACACAGACGGACTGGATTATTACGATACCGCCGAGGAAAGCGACGGTTATGCCGAGTATGAATTTTCCAATGACGGCGATTTTGCCGACGCAGATGCGGACAGCATCGAGATCTCTGAATAAAAATGCCGCGGGCAGGAAATGCAAAGCTTTCCTGCCCGTTTTTGTTTTTATGCCGTGTTTTCGGTCTATCTGTCCGCCGACTGCGCTTTTCTAAGCGTTCCCGCCCAGATGAGCATTACCGCTCCCAGTACCGCTAAAACCCCGCCTATGCGGTACATATCGGGGGATATCACGTCGGCGGCGCATTTGGCTATGCTGCGGAAAAGTTTGTCCCCCACGGGCGCGGACTGTACGGTAAACAGAAATACAGCCGCGGAGACCGCCGCTCCTCCCGCAAGCGCAGCTCCGCCTCCCCAGCGGAGCATATCGGCGTTTTTTCGGTTTATAGCCCTCAGCAGCGGGAGCATAGCCGCCGCCATAGCCGCTGCTCCTATCAGTATGGGCATGGAACTGAGCAGCCGAAGCGCGGTTATCCCTCCGCCGCCGAGAAGTTCCTCCAGTGAGGCGGGAGAAAGCCTGTCAAGCATAGGCTGAACGCTTTCTATCTCGGAAAACGCCAGATTGATATCATGCTGAGAAAGAGGCTTGCCGAGGGCGCTGTCTATAACGCCCAGGTTTTCGCTGAAAACGCCTTTGAGCTTGTCCGCGGTAAGCTTTTCGGGTATCTTTCCGCTGCGGACGAACTGTGCGTACTCCGTAAGCTGCGCGGTGATAAAACTCTGTATTGTGGAGGTCTCGTAGATAGTCTTTATATCCTCGCGGCTAAGACCCGTACCGCCCGACATAACGTAAATAGCCTCCTGAACGGTTGCATCCTCCGCGACACCGTATCCCTCCGTGGGAATGGCGGTCTCGGCGGCGGGAAGATTCATAACATCGAGATTTTCGGCAAAGCGCGCTATTCTTGCGTCGCTTGTGGCAAGCCGCACCGCCGACGCGGCAGAAAAGACCAGTATGAATGCAAGCATTAATACCGACGCTGCAAGAGAGCCCGTAAACCTTGCCGCTCCCGAAAGGGACACCCTCGGTCTGACAGCGTTTACGGGGACGGGTATTTCCCCGCGGGTATCATCTTCGGGGATATCGGGAAAGGCGGAGTGTCCCGAAATTTCCCTTACGAAGCCCGCTTCGCCCTCCGATGGAGACGATACGGCTTTGTAGCTTTCCTCCGGGATAAGCGGCTCAAAGACAGTCTGCTCGGTCTCCTGCTCGCAGGGGACAAGATCCGCCCCGCAGCTTATACAGCAGGTCATTCTCTCGTTGTATTCCTTTCCGCAGCTTGGACAAATCATTTTCATCATCCTTATCTTTTTGGAATATTATGGTCATTACACTAATATGATATACCATTTTATTCCAAAAGTCAACGGAAATTATCCGACCTGTTTCGACAAAAGCGGGGATTGATATAAGTGCACGGTATTCTGAATTAACTTTCAGGGATAAATTTTGATTTATGCAACTAACTATCGTAGTTCTTCGGCGGCGAAGCCGCCGACTAAAGCTGGTCGAGCTGATCCCAGCTCGCAGAAGTCCAGAGGGCGGAGCCCTTTGGTCGCGCTCCGCAGAGCGCGAAATCCCCCTCCTGCGCCCGCAGGCGCATTCCAACGAAACGGAGCAGGAGGTGAGAAATGACGACGCCAAACCCTCTCTTCGCGAGGGC
>CAMWVO010000409.1 GCA_947177695.1 uncultured Clostridia bacterium | reverse complement strand
TTTTTGTTGTGAGATCGGGAGTTTACTATCTCCCCAAAAAGTTTTCCACCAGCTCATAGGCATGGAGCTCCGACGCGCCGAGACGGTTAAGCTGCTCCGCAAACTCTGTTATTTCTTGTTTGTTGAGCGTTATGTCGCTTATCACGGTCGAGTTGCATTTCAAACCGTATGTTTCGACCTGTCTGCCGTCCTCGGTCATTGTCGTTTCAAGTATGATTTGCCACAAATTGTTTGTCCTCCGGGAATATTACTTGCAGATTTATCTGCTGAATTCATTATAACACATATGTTTGTAAAAGAGAAGAAAATATATTTTCTACTAATTAACTTTGTAAATTCTTGTAAAATAGCCTGTCGGATTCTGGAAGAAATTGTTAAAAATCTACCATAACTATATTTACGGCTAATTAAAATCCTGCACCGAAAGCGGGGCGGCAGATCAGGTTAAGAGATACAAAAAACCTCGCCGGCGACTTAACGAAGCCGTTGGCGAGGTTCAATTTGATTATTTGGTCGAAACTCTCAAATTTTCAGAGCTTTCGATCATTCACGTTTGATCGCTTCAAGTGCGGAGATATGTACCGCCTTGTTCGCAGGGTAAAAACCCGAACCCAATCCAATAACGATCGAGAAGATAATAGCAAATCCCGCAAGCCACAGCGGAACGATCGACACCGGCGAGTTTTCCGGAAGCATAACGGAGATAAGCATTTCCCACCATTGTCCGAAGCCCTCCACCATACCGAAATCGGGCTTTTGCGAAACAAGATTTATCACAAGCGAAATAATGTAGCTTATTATCGCTCCCGCGATACCGCCGATAAGTCCGATAAATCCCGCTTCCATAAGAAATGTCGCGCGGATATTACCGAGATAGCAGCCCAGCGCTTTCATAACGCCGATCTCGCGCGTGCGCTCCGAAATGGACATTATCATGGTGTTTGTTATGCCAAGCGCCGCAACGAACAACGATACCGCTCCCAAGCCGCCGAACATCATCTGGCGCTGCCGCGCCTCGTCCTGCATCGGCTTGCGGATAGATTCCATAGACCATGTTGAATATCCCAGCTTCTGAACCTCGTTTTCAACGTTTTCAACCTGGTCTATATCCGTTGTCTTGACGTATATCTGATTATATGTAAGCTCTCTGTTGTTGCTTGTCGGGAACACCATTTTCTGAAGAGCCTGCAAGTCCGTCACCATAAAGATAAGTCCCTCGCTGGTCGAATAGTCCTTGTTGTAGTCCTGCTTTACGACGCCCGTGATCTTTATCTTCTGTTCGTATTTCTTGTCGTAGTCCTCATAGCTGTACAAATTCATCGTCATAGTCTGACCGCACAGATTTAAATACGGGTCGGGAAGCTCTGCGTTTTCGTTGTACGTTTCATAACCCAGCTGTGGGTCATAGGTGTACATATAGCTCCAACGGTCTATCATATTGCTTCCTTCGGGGCGCTGAGTATCCATAAGATTGTATGCGGTAAACTCTCCCGCCAGAACCTCGAACGGCTCTTTCGGAAATGTTCCCTCGATAAGTTCCAGTCCGAATTTCTCCATTGAATCCTTGCTGAAGCCCACGATATTTGCCCAACGCATTTGATATCGGTCTTTGTCACCCGCGGATAACTCATAGCCGATGTTGTCGAGCGAGCCTTTTCCGATCACGACGTCGGTTCCCGGAATATTTTCAAATTTCCTTATTGCCTCATCGTTAAGCTTTGCGTTCTGTCCGCCCGAGTAAACCTCAATAAGCGTCAAATCGCCCATTTCGGCAAGCGATCTCTCCATTGAATTCTGCATTCCGATACCTATGGACAGCATAGTCACGATGGCGCAGCAGCCCACAACAACGCCGAGCACCGTAAGGATAGTACGGCTTTTTCGGCGGCGAAGGTTCTGAAGGCAGATCTTTATCATGTCACCAAGCTTCATTTGTCTGTCCTTTCGTTAAACCGTTGTTGTGTTGTTATTATTGTTATCGGACTTTTTGTCCTCAAATTCGTCCTCCCAGTCGATATCGGCTTCGGTGAGAATGCTCTTCTTTTTCTTCTTATGATTAACGACAACGATTATCGTAATAACGCCGCCAACGACAACAACGCCGATACCTATCCAGAGCAGCGCCCAAGGGAATCCTCCGCCCTCTTCCATGCCGGGATCCTCAAAGCCCGGATCTTCAAAGCCGGGATCAAAAAATCCGGGATCGAAGTAATCCTCGACCATAAAGCTTACCGGCAATTCTTGTGTAACTTCCGTAAGCGTTGCGTCCTCATAAGTGACCTTTATAACGAACTCACATGTACCGCCCATATACGGATTTACAATAAAGTCAAACGAACCGTTTCCGCCCGGCTGTACCGTTCCGATGACCTTAGAGGTAGACAGCGCACTTACATCGCCGACGATCTCCGCTTTGACATTGGAAATATCGCTTCTTCCCTTGTTAAGGTATGTAGTGGTAATATAAACGTCGTTTCCGACCATTACTGAATATGTCGGCACGTTCACCTCAAACGTCATTTTGTCGGGCTGATAGACAGGGATAAAGATAGTCTGCTCGAGATTTGCGGTAGAACGGGAGCCGCTTTCAATGTAATCATACTTAAGAGATACCGAGATTGACGAAGTGCCCGTCTCCGCTGTCGCGAGAGCCTTAAGCGGAATAGTCTCCGAAATTTCTCCGTCCGCGCCTATGGTGGGATAATAGAATGTATTCGTGCCGCCGAATATGTTTACGCTGCCGCCCGCGTTGATAGTCATAATGACGTTCTCAACGCCCGTGAGCGTGCTTGTGTTGAACAGATTCAGCGCCAGCTCAAAGGGATCGCCCGCAGCGATCTGCTCCGCGC
>CAMWVO010000408.1 GCA_947177695.1 uncultured Clostridia bacterium | reverse complement strand
ATACAGTTTACATATGTACAGGCACTTGTTTGCAGGAGAAATGTCTGTTTATGGGCATTTATTTTATTTTGTATTTTCGGAAATGAAGTATACGATAAATAATATCGTCAATTGACAAAATCCAAATGGCATGATACTATAACTTTATCACAGCTTTACGCTTGATTTTCGGATTTAAGGATTATTTAATAATTTCCATGCTATAATAAAATCACAACAGCGAAAGGAGCATTGAAATGTACCTGAATATACTGAAAAAAGATTTAAAGCGCAAGCGGGCAATGAACGTTATTCTGCTGGTATTTATCATACTTGCTTCAATGTTCGTATCCTCCAGTGTGAACAACATCATTAGCGTTACCACCGCGCTGGACGATTACTTTGAAATGGCTGACGTCCCCGATTATTTTGCCATGACTATGAATAAAAGGTCTGCGGGAAATCTGACGGAGACCCTTGAAAACGCATCGGCTGTCGACAAGTTCCGTATCGAGGAGATCGCCTATATGTCACAGTTAAATGTTTTGCTTGACGGCAAGCCTTTGAACGCTACCTTAAACACCCAGCTTTTGCAGAGCGACAGAGATATTGCAATGAATTATTTTTTAGAGGACGGAAGCGTACTTAAAAGCGTACAAAAGGGCAAATTTTACGCAACATATTTCGTGGAAGAAAACGCGGGACTGAAGGTCGGCGACAAAATCACTATAGAAATAGGGGACGTAAGCCGCGAATTTACTTTTGCGGGCAGTCTCAAGGACGCTCTTCTCGGCTCAGGAGGTATATGTGTAACGAGATTTGTCCTGAACGCCGAGGATTTTGACGAATATATGTCGGACGAGACAGTGAAAAATATGTACGGCGGACAGATATGCTGCATATATACAGACGACCTTGACAAGACCATGTCCCAGATATCGGATATATCCGACGGCTTTATCATTTCCGGCGACAGAGCGCTGATGAGATTATGTTATGTTTTCGATATGATAGTCACGGGCATAATACTTGTTGTAAGCCTTATACTTATCGCCATATCCTTTGTGGTACTGCGTTTTACCATAACCTTTACCCTTTCCGAGGAGTTCCGGGAGATAGGCGTTATGAAAGCTATCGGCATACGGGACATAAAGATCCGCGGGCTGTACCTTATAAAATACGCCGCTCTTGCCGTTATCGGCTCGGCTGTAGGTCTGGCGTTAAGCTTCCCATTCGGTGAAATGCTTATGGGTATGTCCTCACGATCGGTTATCATAAACAGTAAGAATACCGTATTTATCAATGTTGTCTGTGCGTTTTTTGTGGTAGCGGTCATACTCCTGTTCTGCCTCGGCTGTACGGGCAGGGTAAGCAAAATGACCCCCATAGACGCTGTAAGAAACGGTCAGACAGGAGAACGATTCCGCAAGAAGAGTATTATGAGCCTTGGAAGATCGCGGCTGGGTACAACAGCGTTCCTTGCTCTTAACGACGTTGTAAGCAGTCCCAGACGCTACGGCATAATTACTCTCACATTCTTTTTGTGTCTGTCGATGCTTTTTATACTTTCCAATACTGTGACTACTCTGAACAGCGATACGATTATCGGGTACTTTTCTATGGCTGACTGCGATATTACCATAGACAACGGCGATGAAATGATGAAATTTATGACCGAGGACGGACAGGAAAAGGTCAAGGAATATTTTAAGGATATGGAGGATACCCTTGCGGAAAACGGTATGCCCGCAAGATGTATGCAGGAGTATGTGGCAGACCTTACGGTGACACGCGGCGAATACAAAAAAACGATCAGCGTTTATCATGACGCCGGAACAACAATGGATATGTATAAGTACACGAAGGGTACGGCTCCCCAAAGCACAGACGAGATAGCTATAACAAAACGGGCAGCCGACGCGTTAAAGGCAACGCTTGGCGATACCGTAACTATAAATACTGTCGACGGTAAAAAGGATTACATCATAACCGCATTTTACCAGTCCATGTACAATAATAACGACGGCATAAGAATACATACCGACGAGAAGATAAACTACATTCAGATGAACGGAGGCATAATGCTACAGATAAGGTTTACCGACGACCCCGACGATAAGGAAATAGCCCGCAGGATCGAAAAAATACAGAAGCTTTACCCTAAGTATACAAAAATAAGAACAGCCGACGAAACAGTCAGAGATTTGGCAAAAGTTGTAGACACCATGGACGCGGTGAAAAATATGTCCGCCGCTCTTGCCATAATTTTAGCCGCGCTTATTACCGTGCTTATGGAGCGTTCCTTTATTGCAAAGGAACAGGGAGAGATCGCGCTTATGAAAGCCATAGGCGTGCGGAACGGAAAAATTTACGCCTATCACACATTAAGATTTGCGTTTGTTGGTATCGCCGCGGTAATTATAGGCGAGATATTTGCAATGCCCCTTACTCATCTCTGCATTGACCCTATTTTCAAAATGATGGGTCTGGAGCTTGCCGTGGATTATGTTACAACGCCGCTTGAAATATATCTTGTTTTCCCTCTTGTAATTCTTGTTACCACCACCGCGGGAGCATTTCTTACCTCGCTGTACACAAGGAAAATAAAGTCCTCGGACACGGCAAATATCGAATGATCCTAATTCACTCCCATTGTGTAGACAAAAATTTCTGCGCAAAATCCATATACGCAAGATTTTGCTTGAAATTTTTGTACACAATTAGGTCGTGAATTAGTATTAAAACAAAAAGTCCCCCTAACTTATAGGAAGACTTACAAAATTAAATAATTTAACAGCTTGAACTGTTTATACAGCGGAAAAATCCTCTGCCATAATTTCCGCAGGCATTACCATTGAACACTCCATATTG
>CAMWVO010000407.1 GCA_947177695.1 uncultured Clostridia bacterium | reverse complement strand
GCCTCGAAAAGCTCCAGCGAAAGAGCCTTTGTGTTGCCCGCGTTCGTAGGGTGGAACGGGTCGTAGAAAGAGAACCACTTGATGGTTTTGTTTTCCAGTTCGCCGGAAAGGGAGTCCGCAACGTTGCCGATCTGCTCCTGATCCTCCTGTGAAAGGGTCTCGGTGTTGATCTCAACCGTAACGGCGGGAGTGGTGGTTATCGCCTCCGTTGTCTCAGCAGGCTCTCCGTCTCCGGAACAAGCTGCAAGTGAACCCACAACGGATACTGCGGTAAGACCCGCAAGTATCTTCTTGATATTTTTCATAAAAAACGTCCTTTCGGATAAAATAAATTTGTAACACTATTATTATACCAAAAACCGAAACATCGTGTCAACCTTTACGCTGACATTTTTGCCGCGCTTCGTTTGGATATTTTGCACAAGCCGCGCTTGTCAGTCCGCTTCGGGATCGTCCCCGCCGATATAGACTCTGGGGACGCGCTTGCTTATGCCGCAGACGATCTCATACCCGATAGTACCGCAGGCTTCCGCAAGCACATCGGCTGAAATGACCTCGCTTCCGTCCCTGCCGATAAGGGTCACCTCGTCGCCTGCCGAAACGCCGTCTATCTTTGTAACGTCGAACATCATCTGATCCATGCATATCTTGCCCACGCCCTTTGCGCGCTTGCCGCGGATAAGAGCCTCGCAGTTGCCTGAAAGCAGCCTTGGATAGCCGTCCGCGTATCCGCAGGGAACTGTAGCGATCACCCTGTCACCGTCGGCGGTGAAGGTCCTGCCGTAGCTTACGGAATCACCCTTGTGTACGGTCTTGACATGGGACACAACGGTTTTCAGACTCATAACAGGCTCGATAGCAACGGGGATATGCAGCGAATAAGCGGGTCTGAGACCGTACAGAACGATACCCAGCCTTGCAAGCGTGCTTCTGCTGTCGTAGCTGTACATGGTCGCCGCGCTGTTAAGGAAGTGCATATGCTTAAATCTTACGCCGAGACGTTCCGCAGCGTTTACCGCGTCTAAAAATTTCAGCTTCTGATTTTCAGTATACGCAACGTCGCTTTCGACGCGGCTGTCCGCGACGGCAAAGTGGGTAAACACGCCCTCAACGGAAATATTCGGCATAGACGCGATCTCTGCCGCTTCTGCGGCGAACTGTTCGGGGTCGTCCGCGGTGAGACCGACTCTGCCCATGCCCGTGTCGACCTTGATATGTACCCTCACAGGCTTTGAAGCCTTACCGGATAAAGCGGCGGCGTGTTCGCGGGAGACCACCGTGCCAATAATATTGTTTTCGGAAAGAACGTCCGCATCGTCGGGAGAGAACCAGCTGAGAATAAGGATATCGCCCGTGCAGCCGCCGTCCCTGAGCCTGAGAGCCTCATTCGTGTTTGAAACGCAAAAGAAATCCACTCCCAGCCTTTGGTACAGGCTCATCAGCTGCAAATCGCCGTGACCGTAGCCGTCCGCCTTGACAACGCAGGCAGGCTTTGTAAAACCATCGTACAAAAATCCTTTAAGCGCGTTGAAATTTTTTTCCGCCGCGCCAAGGTCGATCTCCGCTCTGATACGGTTCGGAAATTCATTTTTCATTGTGGTTTTTGCGTTCCGATCGGTACAGCGCGTCACGTCCGCTGCAAGGGTATGCGGACCTGTAACGTATACTCAGTAAGCGGAACGCTCCTCCTTTCATATTTGTTATACCGATCGCCGATTAAAAAGTGTGTACGCCGGCGGTCCGGATTAAATGTGTCAAAATTATTACAAATATTAAGTTGCTGTTGTAAAAATGGAATATTTGTGCTATAATAATTCCAAGCGCTTGACTGAAGCGCGCAAATACTTTGAAATGGGGACTGCATCATGATTCTCGACAATAATATAGCTCCCGGTTTTCCGGACGGAAAAACAGTTTGTTTTTCGGGACACCGCCCCGAAAAGCTTCCCGACGAAGGGAGCGACCGTTCTCAGGTGATACGCACGCTCAAAAGCATACTCTACAAGGAAATAATCGACAGCGCCGAAAACGGCTGCACCACCTTTATAACGGGGCTTGCCCGCGGCGTGGACCTGTGGGCTGGCGAAATGATAATGGAGCTGAAAGCAAAGGGAATGCCGCTTAAGCTTGTTGCCGCCGCGCCCTACAAAGCTCACGGAAACAGCTTCAAGGGCAGGGACAAGTTTATCCTGGGCAATATCCTGCTGAAAGCGGACGAGGTGGTCTATGTAAGCGAAAACTACACCCGTGAATGTATGCGTCTTAGGAACGAATATATGGTAAACCGTTCGGACAAGCTTATAGCAGTGGTGTCGGACTACCGAAGCGGAACAGGTCAGACGATAAGATACGCCGAACGATGCCGTATCGAAGTAAAGATAATCAACGCCGCAAAGCTTGAAAACGACCTCAGCGGCAGCGGTGAAACCGAGCAGCTTGCTTTTTAAATTATTATACCACTTTACAGAAATTTTTTCAACAGTTTTTAAATTTTTTTTGAAAGGAACCGGCGATATGGCAAAAAAAGGAACTAAAATTGCCCTTACATATTTTATTACGATAATGCTGACCCTTATCATTATCGGCGGTATATGCTTTATGCTTTTCCGCCAGCTTACCGCTCCGAAAGAGCCTGACGCAAAAGCGCCCGATATAGCAGAGCTTACGGCGGACCAGTACGTCCCCGACGCGTCGAACAACAAAACGACACTGTTTATTTTTGATTCCGAAAAACGTATGAGCGGGTGCAGCTTTATGCTTGTGAGACTGATAGCCGACGAGCAGCGAATGGCGATAATGCCGCTTCCCGCGGATACCTGCGCCCATGTGGGCGGGACTGAGGACCGCCTGTA
>CAMWVO010000406.1 GCA_947177695.1 uncultured Clostridia bacterium | reverse complement strand
TGTTGTGCAGAGCTATTCCGATGAAAGTCTTACCGTATACCGCTTTTCTTCCGACGGGGAAATGCTTGGAAAATTCCGCGTCGGCAATGCTTTTAATGATGTCATGGGCGGAAGTTTTTCGCTTATCAGAGGCTTTATTCCTCTTGAAAACGACCGTTACCTTATCGGAGCGGGTACGGGCGCGGCGGTCATTACCGCGGACGGAGAGGTGGAAGCGGTCTTTAAGGACAATACTCCTTCCGACTCCGCTCACATTTCGGGCTTGTGCCAAACGACCGACGGCAGGACTTTTATGGTGTACACCGTTATGACCTGGGATGAAAGCATACCAAGCTGGATAAGAGAGTCCGAGCTTGTGGAGCTTGACCTTGAAGCCCAAAAGCTTGGCGAGCGTTATCACATTGCCACGAACGGCACTTTTATAAACGGCACGGACAAATACGACCTGCTTATCTCCCGCGAATCGGGGCTTGCGGGCTATGACATTGAAACGGGTGAGACCGAGGTCATTCTGGACTGGATAAAATCGGGCATGGACATAAATTCGATACCCACAGATACTATTAACGCTCTCCCCGACGGCAGGATAATCTGTCAGAATAATCCTTACAGATATCACGGCAGCGGCGCGGGTCTGAATTATGACGATGGGTACATATCCCTGCTTACCGAGATACCGCCCGAAGAGCTTCCCGACAGAAAGCTTATAAAGCTGTTCGCCCTGACGATAGACACCGAAATAAGGCAGCAGATACTGAGCTTCAACCGAAACAATATTGAATACGAAATAGAGCTGACCTCCTATGCCGATTACGAAAACGGCTCGGAGCGCATGAACATGGATATGATTTCGGGAAACGTCCCCGACGTGCTTATTTTGGGTCAGGACGAGCTTTTTTACGACATTCCTGCGGACAGCTATATTTCAAAGGGTCTGCTTGCAAATCTATACGATTTTATGAAGAAAGACCCGGATTTTGACCGCTCCGATTATCTGGAAAATTACTTTAAAGCCTATGAGGTCAATGGTAAGCTTTATGAAATTGCGCCGACGTTCGATATTCTTACCCTTTTCGGAAAAGCTTCCCGTCTTGGCGAGGAGCCGGGCTGGACTATGGAGGAATTTAATGCGATTACCGAAAACCTTACCGGCAGAGAGATACTGGGCGAATACCGCAAGGACTATATACTGAACCGGTTCCTGTACAATTGCAGCGACAGCTATATCAACAGAAACAAGGGCAAATGCTATTTTGACAGCGATGAATTTATAAGCGTACTGAAATTCTGCAATAAGTTTTTGGACGAAGAATCGGAAAACTATCCCGACACAGATGAATTGATGACAAACCTAAGGGAGGACAGACAGCTTATGGAGTTTACCTTTGCGGGCACTCCCATGTCCTTCAGAACTGCGGAAAAGGGATATCTGGGCGAGCAGGTCACATTCAAGGGTTATCCCTCATCAAATGGCAACGGCACGTGCTTCGTGAGCGGAGTACGGTTTGCCATATCCTCCGAGACGGCAGTATCTGACGGCGCGTGGAAGTTTGTAAAAGCTTTTCTGAGCGACGAATATCAGGATATGTACTCGGAACAGCAGTCATCGGGCATTCCCATAAAGCTTTCCTCTATTGAAAAGAAATTCGAGAACGAGCAAAAGCCCTTTGAGTACATAGGCGGCGACGGAAAAACCTATTACGAAGAGGAAAACAGATATTACACAGGCGGGGGTTTTATAGACATAGGCTACCCCGACGCCGCGGACGCGGAAAGAGCCATGAAATTTTTAAAGTCGATCGAAACGGTGCAGCGCAGGGACAGAAACCTTTCCGTGATAGTTCAGGAGGAAGCGGGGGCATATTTCGCGGGACAGAAATCCGCCGAGGAGGTTGCGAAAACTATTCAGAACCGCGTCCAGAACTACCTTGACGAAAGCAGGTAAAGGAGAATTTTTATGATACTAAAAAGAATTTTTTCTGCGGTAACGGCGTTATTGATCTGCCTGACGATCTCGTCCTGCGGGCAGGCTCCCGAACCTGAGACCGCTTCAAAGGAGCACGTTTTCCGTGAGGATAAAATAGAGCTGCCCAAGGACTTTAACAATTTCGGCAGCATATTTTACAATGACGGTAAAATTTATATTATCGGCAGCAGGTTGCAAAGCAGCGGAGATGATGCTGACACATACAAATGGTCGGAGGAGACCGCTGTTCAGATAGTCGGTCTTGACGGCAAGGTAGAGAATACCGCTGTTATCTCCAAGGACGAGGGAGGTCTTTACGACTATATGCCGAGACACGTTATGAAAGCCTGCGGAGACAGCGGGGGAGGGATAGTTACCATTGACAGCAAGCCTGCGGAATTTACGTCCACGGGAGTAACAAGCGATTACTTTCTGGCGCGGTATTCCGAAACGGGAGAAAAGCTTTCAGATGTTAATCTTAACGGTCTTTTGACGGAGCTTGAAACCGACGATCTGTACGCATGGGATATGCTGTCCCTTGATGACGGAGCTTACCTTATCATACTTGAAAAGACCATTATCGCCATTGACAGGAACGGCAAGCTCCTGTACGAAATAAAGGACAGCACCCTGCCCGAAAACACCCGTTTTTACCGTTTTGCAAAAACCGTGGACGGCAGGATATTTACGTCCTACAACACCTATGAATTTGACAGAGGCGAATATGTGGGCAAGGATTACCTTGTTGAACTGGACATTCCAAATAAAAAATTCGGAGAGAAATATCTTGTTTCTTCAAGCAATTTTATAAGCGGCACGGACAAGTACGACCTGCTTATCGTTCGGGAATCGGGGCTTGCGGGTTACGATATTGAAACGGGTGAAACGGAAACAATTA
>CAMWVO010000405.1 GCA_947177695.1 uncultured Clostridia bacterium | reverse complement strand
TGATTTTTTTCGCAACCACGCGCGGGTCTTCCTCAACATAGAACTTGTATGTGTCTGGAAAGAAGTACCCCTCCATTTTGTAAAATTTCAATGAACTTGTTTTGACTTCTTCTTCAAAATCAAAACCGAAGCCTCCCGCGTTAAATATCTTTATGAACTCTTCGGCATTGCACACATTCTTTTCCTCAAGCCTTTGAGCAGCTTCAAAAAGCGTTATTCCCTCAGGGAAAACCACGTCAGCAGTCTCACGCTGATTTTCAACCTCCTCCTGCAAGATTTCGATAAGCGTGTTATAGTCCATTTTCGGTGACAGCGTGTGTGTTCCCGCTATGTAAGTACCGTCTGCCCCTTTGAATTTCGAGAAAAGTCTGAACAGATCGGCATTTGAGATGATG
Source organism: uncultured Clostridia bacterium (assembly GCA_947177695.1). Lineage (GTDB taxonomy): Bacteria > Bacillota > Clostridia > Oscillospirales > Ruminococcaceae > RGIG8773. The sequence continues at coordinate 2,473 of CAMWVO010000405.1, read as the reverse complement.
CCCTCGTTGTAAAGCTGTTCGGCAATGTCTGCCGTGCTCGAATTCATGGGTATCTCGATCACCAGCTCGATATCGGATTTGCCGATACCCAAAAATTCCTTGGAGCATTTCAGTATCAGCACAGCCGCAAGGATAGACACGGAAATGATAAAGACGCTCAGAAACAGTCCGAAGATAATATGACCGTGACCGCGCTTTTTCTTTTTCCGCTTTTTGGGCGTATCCTCGTCGTCCTCGTCGTCCTCGTCGTCCTCGTCGTCTTCATAATCATCATAGTTATCGCTGTTGTCGCTGCCCTCTCCATCGGTATCACTTTCGCCGCCGTAGTCGGAACTCTCCTCTACGTCGGCTTCGTTATCAGCCTCTGCAGAACCGGTCTCCTCAGCTTCACCGCTGTTTTCGTCCTCAGCAGCCGCAATGTTCTCGGCAGCCGCAGTTTCCTCCGCTTCCGTTTCGGAGGTCTCCTCCTCGGGCATACTATTTAAAATATCGTCAAGGAGAACGTCGTTTTCGCTTCGTTCCAATTCTTTCTGTTCCATCAGTCACCGTTTTCCTTTCCGCAGTTTTTTACATATTTTTCCGTAACAAGAGTATTCACCGCCACATCGAACCGTCCGTGGACAAGCTCCGTTACCGTGCAGCAGCAATAGCCGATACCGACCCGAAACATCTTTTTGTGCGCAGACAAAAAGCGGTCGTAATAGCCCTTTCCGTAGCCCAGACGGTATCCGTATCTGTCGTATACAAGTGCCGGTACTATACAGAACGCACCGTTGAAATCTTTAAGTTTCATACATTTTTTCGGTATCGGTTCAAGTACCGAAAACGCCCCGGGTTCAAGGTCGTGCAATGACCTTATTATATAGAACACCATATCCCGCGTGTTAGGTACGCACCTTGGCACCGCGACGGTTTTTCCGTCGTTCAAAGCGTGCTTTATGAATTTTATCGTGTCCACCTCAATATCCGTGGAAACATAAGTAAGCACCGTTTTTGCCGCTTGGTAGGCGTCAAGTCCGATAAGGCGGGAGAAAATTTTCTCATCCCGCTGCCTTTTTACATCGCCGGGCATATCGCGGCGAAGCTGCTTGTACTTGTTCCTAAGCTCGGTTTTATGCTCCCTTATGTCGAAACCGATCAGCTTCTGTACCATAAGATAGCTTCTCCGACTTTTCTGCTCTGTTCCTCCGAAGCCAATACCTCGGCAAGCTTCAAACCGAAATCAACTGCCGTGCCCGCACCTCTCGACGTAATAATGTTTCCGTCGCACACAACAGGCTCATCGGAAACCTCCGCACCCTCCAGCTGAGACTCAAAGCCTGTAAAGCAAACAGCCTTTCTTCCTTTGAGAATTCCTTTGTGTCCCAGTATCGACGGAGCAGCGCATATTGCCCCAATGTAAAGGTTGTTAGCTATACAGTAGTCAATGGACTTCTGAACCACCTCAGACGCTTCAAGATTAAGAGTACCGGGCATACCTCCGGGAAGAATGATACCCTCCAGGCTTTCGTCAAGACTGATAAGCTTATCCTCGGTGTCGGTAACAACCGCTACCCCGTGGGAGCTTTTGATAATGTTGTCGCCTATTCCTACGGTGATGACCTCTTTGCCGCACCTTCTGAGAATGTCAATAGGTGTGACAGCCTCGATCTCCTCAAAGCCGTTTGCAAGAAAAATGTAGATCATTTGTAATTCCTCCCGAAAATTTATTTGAACGTAACCGTATTTTTACGCAGCATAATAACAGGATGATAGGAACGCTTAGACCTGCGCAGTCCCTCCAGACCCAGATCCTCCTCGCGGTTGATGTAGTCATAGCCTGCCGTCGCAGACTTGGCAAACTCATTGTTTATAGCCGCATACGCGCCCTGAATCTCGGCGTTAGCTTTCTCGATGTGAATGTCAAATGTGTTGGAATTTATTGCGTCCCCTATTGTAAAGCCCTGGACCTTGCCATCGACCCGAATAACGCCGCCTTTAAGCTCCAGCTCGTTATAGTAGTTCATGAACGTGTTTATGGCAAACTGCTCCGCAACGCTGGATTCGTCGTCGTAGGACTGGTTCAGATTATAGCTGTTCACGGCAAATTCTATGCACTCGTCAAAATCCTTTTCCGTCAGTGTTGAGTATTCCCAGTTGTTCTCGTAAAATCTGGCAAGGTGATTCCTCTTCTGGTGGTACTTTTTTCCTGAAAGTGTTCTGAGCTTTTCTGCGTCGTAAACATAGTCGCAGTCCGCCTCGTCGCAGGACACGCTGTACTGCCCCGCGAACATCTCTTCAAAAAGTCTGAGATTTTCGTCCGTCACAGAGGATACAACAAGCGGACTGTTCATTTCCTCCGCCTCCCGCTTCAACGTGATAAATAAGTCCTTATAGTCTCCGCTTCCGGCAGGAAAGGTAAATCTCAGCCCGTGTTTCATGGAACGGGAAATATAGAAATCCTTATATCTGCATATTGTCGTGTCGTACAGCC
>CAMWVO010000404.1 GCA_947177695.1 uncultured Clostridia bacterium | reverse complement strand
CACGTTCCATTGCTTCGGATATTGCTCTGTTTATAAACCCGTTAAGTGTTTCTCCCTGCCGCTCGGCGTGTGCTTTGATTTTGCCTTTATAACCCTTGTATAATGTTAGACTTACTCTGTCATAATTATTTTTTACATATTTATGCACAGCTTTCTGCTGAGCTTTGCTGGTTGGCGACATAAATTACATCTCCATTCAGTTATATTATAGCACACTTATCTATTCACACAAATATACAAAATGCACATATTCACGCAAATATATTTGTTTGGTTTGTCACTTGATATATTTGCGCGAATAGATTATAATTAATTTAAACTTCAGCGAAAGGAAGATTTACCATGAAAAAAACTTAGCCGCTTAATCCTCCTGAACGCGGAAATCGCTGACAATTTCCTCCATTTGTCCGACCTCTTCGGAAACGGAACGGGCTATCTCGGAGCTTTCAACGGAGGTCTGCACATTCTGAGCCACAACCTGAGATATCTGCTCGATCTTGTCTTTAAGGGACGAGATCGCTTCAACCTGACGTCCCGTAAGCTCGTTTATTATGCCTGCGTGTTTTGCGCTCTTTTCGGAGTATTCGATAACTCCGTTCATGCGCTCCGCTGTAGATTTTGCAATTTTCATGCCGTTTGCCACGGCGGTGAGGGATTCCTTAATAAGTGCGGACGTGCTGTTTGCCGCCTCCGCGCTCTTTGTGGCAAGATTTCTTACCTCGTCCGCTACAACAGCAAAGCCTTTGCCCGCCTCACCTGCGCGCGCAGCCTCAACAGCCGCATTGAGTGCGAGAATATTGGTCTGGAAAGCGATATCCTCGATAGTGTTGATAATGCTTTCGATTTTCTCGGACGAGCTGCTTATATCCGACATTGCTTTCAGCATATGCTGCATTTCCTCGTTGTTTGCGCGCAGCATTTCCGAACTTTCTCCCGCCGCCTCAGATACGTTTGCCGACTCGTCAAAGCTGTTGCGGGTCTCCTCTGAAATTCTTGTAATATCGTCCGCTATCTGAGTTATGGTACGCTCCTGCTCCTCGGCAGCGCTGCTGATACGCTCGGAAACATTGCTCATAAGCGATGCGGACTCGTTTACCTTTTCGGAAATATCCGCAATTCTCTCTACGACCCTCTTCTGCTGAGCAACAAGCCTTTTGCTGCTTTCCATCTGCTCCTGTACCTTGTCCACAAGGGTATTTGCTTCCTCGGCGGATTTTTCGGAATCCTTTATGTAATTAAGGCTGCAGTCCACAAGGTATACTATCAGAGCCGCGCAGATGTTAAGTCCCAAAAGACCCTTTATAACGGTATCGAGATTTGTGCCCGCATAGAAAAAGTCCTTGAAAATAATGCCGATGATACCCGCTAAGTCGATCAAAGCCCAGTTTGCGAAAAGGTTGTTTTTGTTATAGTATATCGCCGCAATGGTCATTGCCGCCCCCATAAGCGGGAACATACCATGCATTTCGTGCTTTGCCGCGGACATGACAATAATTATCATCATCTGCACCAGCGAGATTATCGTACCGCGGACGGTAGTTGAGGTCTTTCTGAGAACAGTGTAGGACACCAGAGCCGTGACAGCTCCGGCAGCGCCGATAACTATTCCCATAGCCACCGCGCCTGTAAGGGCGTTTATCATACCGAAAGCAACGCACACCAGGAACACGATAATGATATGCAGTCTGACCATTTTCTCCGAAGCGGGCTTCTTAGCAGCCGCCTTACCAAATAATGACATAACCATTCCTCCAAAATAATTTTTTGACCGCTGAAAAGTTCGCTTATAAGGGTCTTGCCGTTTTAAAAGTTATTCCGTTAAATTTTACACTGTTTTGTAAATTTTTTCAAATGATTTCACTTAAACGACGGATTTTTCACTTAATTGACATGAATGCAATGCTATTTGTCACTGTTTTCTCCGTCGGGTTCAACAAATTCTTCCACTCTTTTCATTATTGCCGACCTTAAAAATGTGTTCATAGGCTCTTTTGAGACTTCCAACGCTTCTTTAAGCTTTTCGTACTCGGATATTTTAAGCTTTACAGTCTGATATTTAAAATGTTTTTTGTCGTACCTTTTATTTGATTCCATTTGCGATTTTGTGACTGCCAATTGCAGCACCCCCTAATATTATATAATAGCACTGCACAAAGTTGCAACGTTTAAATTGCACATAATAAACGTTGCAACTTTGTTTATTTTACATATTGATTTCCGCGTTGCAACGCAGTATAATTAAACCAAACCTAAACCGAAAGGAAGATTTTCCATGAAAAAGAGTTTAGAAGATATAAGGGATAAACTGGAAAATGAGGTCGAAACAGCAAAAGCTTTAACCGAAGTCATGATACTTATTCATGCAGGCTCTTACAGCCTTGACCAATACGAAGTTATGTTTGAAACCGTTCATAATTTCTTTGGCTTAATGGCGGAAATTTCCGAAAAGCACGCCCGCAGTCTTGATATTCTGACGGACGATCTTATGGATTTTCACAATGACCTCAAAACTAAGTAAGGCTCACACCGTCAACTCGCAAAATTCCGCTTCAACATAGCCACTCAACGCTTCGGGATCAAGTATCACCTGCATACCTCTCGCTCCCGCGCTGACCGCTATCTCGTCGAACAGAACAGCGGTCTCGTCTATGTAGGTGGGGAACTTTTTCTTCATTCCCACAGGCGAACAGCCGCCGCGGATATAGCCCGTCACGCCAAGCAAGTCCTTAACGTGAAGCATTTCGCACTTTTTGTTCCCGCTGACCTTTGCCGCTTTTTTCAGGTCAAGCTCCTCCGCCACAGGGATACAGCACACGAAATAACCCGACTTGTCCCCTTTCAGAACAAGGGTCTTGAAAACCTGTTCTGGAG
>CAMWVO010000403.1 GCA_947177695.1 uncultured Clostridia bacterium | reverse complement strand
CCCGTAGGCTCGTCGGCAAGGATTATGGCAGGATCGTTCGCCATGGCTCTTGCAATGGCAACTCTCTGCTTCTGACCTCCCGAAAGCTCGTTAGGCATATGTCCCGCTCTTTCCGTCATTTCCACCAGTTCGAGAAGCTCCTTTGCGCGTTTTGTACGCTCGCGGGAGGGTATTCCCGCGTACAGCATGGGAAGCTCCACATTTTTCAGCGCGGAAGTTCTTGCGATAAGGTTAAAGGTCTGGAAAACAAATCCGATCTTTTTGTTGCGTATGCTTGAAAGCTCGTTGTCGTCTATTTTGGTAATGTCTATCCCGTCGAGACTGTAGTATCCCGCGGTCTGCCTGTCAAGAGCGCCCACAATGTTCATCAGGGTGGACTTGCCCGAACCCGACGCTCCCACAATGGAAACGAACTGTCCCTCGGGGACGGAGATGTCCAGCCCGTGAAGTATCTCCAGCTCGTTTGGAGTACCCACATAGAAGCTCTTGACAATGCCTTTCATTTCTATGATAGTTTTACTCATTATTCCGTCACCTGCTCTGCTGTTGTATCGCTGCCTTCGCTTTCGGTGCTTTCATTTATCATGACGATAGTTCCGTCGGAAAGCAGGGCGGTGTCGGTAAGAACAAGCATACCCGCCTTAAGCTCGCTTGAAATAACTTCCACCTCATAGTCTGTTTCCAGACCTATCTCAACGGTAACAAGCTTTGCACGGTAAACGCCGTCCTCGCCCTTTTCCGCTATATAGACAGCATCGTTTCCGTTCTCGTCAGCGGTGAGAGCGTCATATGTAATTGTAAGAACATTCTCTCTGCGGTCGCTGACAATGCTTACCTTAGCGCTCATGCCGACGCGCAGCTTGCCGTCCTCGCCGTCAATTTCGGTCTCGATCTTGTAGCTTACGCCGTTGCTTGCGGCAGACGGGTCGGATGTAGGAGCAACGGTTATTACCTTTCCGCCGTACTCTGCGCCGTCAAGAGCGTCGCACCGTACCGTTGCGGTCATGCCCTCGTTTACGTAGGGAATGTCGTATTCGCCGACCATAGAGCTTATTTTAAGTTCGTCCAGATTTTCGATAACAAACAGGGGACCCTCGGCGATAAGACCCTCCTCGGCGCGCATGGAGGTGATAACACCGTCGCAGGGAGCGGTTATCACGGCGTAGTCAAGTTTATCCTTTAAGTTCTGGAGAATGATGACCTGCGGGTCGTTTAGTCCCGAAAGAGTGCGCTGCTGTTCCGCCTGCTTTTTCAGGGAGGACAGCTCGGATTCCACCTGCTTTACAGCGTTTTCGTAGTCTTTCTTTGCAGTTTCGAGAGCGTCCTCGGCATTTTTGACTGCAATGCCGTAGCTTTCTTCGGTATTATTGTTCTGATCCTTTACGGTTTCCAGATCATCCAGAGCCTTATCGTACGCCATCTTAGCGTTTTCCATGGCAGTCTCAGCATTGTCTTTTGCCGCTTCAAGACCCTCTAACAAAGATTCAAGCTGATTTTCGGCAGTTTCGATCTGCTTTTTGAGGTTGTCCTCGTTGTACTTGCTCTGAAGAGCCTCGTACTCCTGCTTTGCGGCGGCGTATGCTTCCTGGAGATCCTCCAGACTGCTCTGGTCGTACGCGCCCATACCGCCGGAAGCGTTATCTTTCGCGGTATTGTAGTTTCCTTTTGCGGTATTGTATCTCGCATATGCCTCTTCAAGCTCGGCGTTGTACAGCTTTCTCTGCACCATGTTGAGGTAGCCCTTGTATTCGTCGATGGATTCTACCACCGCTCTTACGTTGGCGGGGTAGTTTTCCGGTTCAAGTTCTTTTACGGCTTTTTCGTATGCCTTTACAGCGTTGTCATAATTGGCTTTTGCGCTTTGGATATTGCTTTCCGCAGAACGCACGTTAGTGGGAAGTGATGAATCCAATCCCAGCTTTTCCTGACGCTTTGCGTCCTCAAGAGCCTTTTCAGCCTGATCTATAGCTTTCTGAGCGTTTATCAGCGTAACGTTCTCGCCATTGTTGTACTTTTCCAGCGCCTCGGTATATCTTTCCTCCGCGTCGGAAAGGTTGTAGTCGGAGCTTATGCCGCTGTTCTCCACAGAAGCCTGCTGCTGGAGTATCTGCTGCTGAAGCTCCTCTGTGTCTATCGTGCAGAGCACATCGCCCTTTTTGACGGTATCTCCAACCGAAACGTTTATCTTTTCAACGGGGTACATCAGTCTGGAGTATACCTTCTGCGACGAGGAGCTTTCCACCGTACCGCTCACCGAGATTTTATTTTCAAGATTTTTCATCTGGATCTCGGAAGTTTCCGCGTAAGATACAGACGAAGCCGCATTGCTCAGAGCAACGATCGCTGCGCCTATCGCGGCAATGCCCGCAATAATGGAAACGGGAATGATTATCTTTCTGGCTTTCATAGTTGTTATCCTTTCTTTGCCTTTAATTTAATATTATACCAAATATAATATCATACAAAAATCAATTTGTCAAGAGGTTTTTCAGAAAATTTTGTATTAATCATCTAATACAATTATACAATCAGTCCATATAAAAGTCAATTAGAATATCTGTACAAATCTTATGGTGTCCGCGCGGCAAAAATGTACATACTGCATATTTCCCATAGGCTGCAGGGAAGCACATTTAAGGCAATTATAAGTATAAACAGCTTTTTCAACTTTTTCTCAACAAATGGGAGAAAATTTTTCGTTTTACTGCAAGTATAAATTTTGATTTACGTGACTAACTGTCGGGACGCTCAGGCGGCGAAGCCGCCTATGGAAAAGTTTCGCCCGCCTTTTCAAAGGCGGCAGAAGTCCAGAGGGCGGAGCCCTTTGGTCGCCGTCCGCAGACGGCGAAATCCCCTTTCCTGCGCCCGCAGG
>CAMWVO010000402.1 GCA_947177695.1 uncultured Clostridia bacterium | reverse complement strand
TATTATAACACATTAATTTGAAATATTCAACTTTTTTCCTTTGTTTACATTTGTTGACGTGCTGGAAAAATAGTTGATGACCTGCTTGCCTTTTGCGGACTGTTCAAGCTTGTCGCGAAGCTCCTCGCGCATTTTTTCAAACCTGTCGTAAGCCGCCGCGTCGTCCTTGAGAATTTTTTCCCGCAGCTCGCGGGTGCGTCCGATCTTTTCCTGAAGCTCCAGAAGTTCGCCGTTAAGACCGCCGATATCCTCAAACTTCATCAGCTTGTTAAGCTTATCCTGATGCTCGATAGACTGCTCGCTTATGTACTGCTTAATATCCAGCGAAATGCCGTCCATTGCTGTAATAATACTCTGACGTTCCGAAAGAAGCTCTCCCACTCCGTCAATATCCTCGTACAGCATACGGTTTGTGATCTCGCTGTAACGTTCCATTTCATGTATCTTTCTGTCCACAAGATTCAAAAGCGGTTTATTGCTCATTACAGCGCCTCCCTGAAAGTATTAAAAGCCCTTTGACGCCTCCGCAAAAGCGTCCCGTATCTCCTTAAAAAACGGGATCAGCTCTTTCAGAATAGCCGCATCCTTTTTGACATTTGCCCTTGTAAGGCTTTCGCGGAAATACTGATACATGGACGCAAGGCTTTTGGAAATTTCATACTTTTCTTTAAGGTGAGCATCCAGAGTGTCCACAATGTCCAGCACACGGATTATGGAGTTGTGGGCTTTTGGGATACTCGGTTCTTCCTCAATATAGTAAACAGCCTTGTTAAGTTCTGTTATGGCTTTGTCATAAAGTGCAACCACCAGTTGTCCGGGCGTCATGGTCGTAACGGTCTGCTGCATAAACTTCTGATATGGATTCTGCTGCATTATGACATCATTCCTTTCAATGGTATACGCTTATACATAAGCAGGAAGCAGGAAAATTCCTGCCTCTTGCTTTAAATTTGATTTAACTGTTATTCCTGCATGAAGTAAGACGCCTGCTGCTGCATCATGGACATATACTTCTCCAGAGCGGTAAACTGATTCCAGTAACGGCTCTGCTCTTTTTCGTACTTTTCGTTCAGCTTGTCGATAATTTTCTGGATCGACTGCATTTCCTTGTAGATCTGGTTGTCGGTATCTGTCTTGGTGTTTGTCATACCTGCCAGAGAAGTCAGATAACCGTACTTCTTTGTCTTTGTGGAAATAGCCTTGTCGATAGTGTTTTCAAGCTTAGCAGCCAGACCGTTTGTGCCTGTGAAGAAGTCTGCGATCTTATCGCCGTAAGCCTCTATGGCGCTGTCCATCTTAGCCTCATCTATCTCCAGCTTGCCGTTGTCACGCCAGTCACCTGTAAGCTTAATACCCATATCTCTGAGCGTGACGCCGCCGACAGCGCTGGACATAACGCTTCTGATCTCGGAAAGGAACTTCTGAATGTTGTTGTCGCGGTACAGCAGACCCTGCTTAGCCTGTTCCTCCCACTTTTCGATCTCGTCGGCGTCCATTTCGTCCTTCTGCTCGTCGGTCAGAGGATCGAAGTAAGCCTTGTTCTTCTGGGGACGCTTTGTATTTACTTCCTTGTAAAGGTCTTCGAGCAGCTTGTTGTAGTCCTCAACAAAGCCCTTGAGAACGTCCTTGATACCGCTTGTATCCTTTTTGGTCTCAACGGTTATGTAGTCCTCGTCGGTCTCAGCCTTAAATTCCTTTACGTTGGAAAGGTTGATGGTCGTACCGTCGAAAGTAAAGAGGTTTGTCGCGCTTGTATAGGTGGTAAAGTGCTCGCCGTCTGTGCTTACTTCAAGTGTGCTGTTTGAGCCGTAAGCTGTATATACATCATTGTCACCTGCGGGAGCAAGAGTCTCCTTGCCGCCGAAGTACTTTTTGAACATAGCCTTTGCGTTATCGTCAACGGCTGTGACTTCGCAGGAAGCAACCAAAGTTCCGTCACTTCTGATGTTGAAAAGACCTTTGTCAGCCAAGTCCTTGATAGAGATGCCCGCGTTTTTGCGTGCGGTAACCTCGATCTCGTAATCGCCGACCTTGAACTTCATGCTCTTAACGCCGGGAGCGATAACATACATCTCGTCGCCGTTGACCATTCTCTCGTTGGTCTTGCCAACCTCAAGACCGAAGTTGCTGTTCACAACAGTGAACTTGTGGTCGTTGGAGCTGAGTGTCAGACCGTTGGAATCATAACTGATCTTAAGATCCAGAACATTTTTGCCTGCCATTATCAAATCATCTGCAAGCTCCAAGGCAAGCTTCTCCTGAAGCGACGCGTTTATTTCAGATGTTGAATACTCTTCGCCGTCCTCTTTTTGGGGGAGGATTTCGCTCATATCCCATTCAAACTTGCGGTTTTTGCCGTCGATATTGAGGGTGAAGCTGAATTTCTCGCCTTCGTCAAAGCCGCTCTTAAGCTTGGTATCATCTATCTTCTGAGTATAGCTGCCGTTTATAGCATACTCGATCTTAGCGGAATCGGCAGAGGAAACGCCCAGCTTGTCGCTGCTGATGTTGAACAGTGAGTTAAGGAGGGTTCCGCCTGTCTGGTACATATTCAGTTCCTGACCTGCGCCTGTGTCCTTGGTCTCAAGAGTAAAGGACTGATTAACTGTGCTGAACGACATGGTAACGCCCGCATCGGAGGCGTTGATCTTGTTCATCATTTCGGCAACGGTAGTGTCCTCGGTAAACTCAAAGGAAACGCCGTTGATGTTGATGTTGTACTTGCCGTCCTCGGAGACAAGCTTCTGGTCGAAGCCGATCTCGCCCAGCTTTGCGGACTTGGATATACGGCTGATCTTGTCGCTGTCAAGACCCAGCGCCTCTTCCATATTTTCGCCGCCGTTGGTGATCTCAAAAGTGTGGTAGATATTGTCT
>CAMWVO010000401.1 GCA_947177695.1 uncultured Clostridia bacterium | reverse complement strand
AACGATGTTTTGTGGTTTTGCGTTAGCAAAATTTCGAGCTTTAGCGAGAAAAACAAAACTCGTAGTTTGAAAAATCGAAGATTTTTCAAACTTCAAATCCTTTCTGAATTTTATGCAATATAGCCCGTGCGGTTTACGATCTGTTTGCCCTGTTCGCCCGTCATCCATTCAAGGAACGGCTCGACCATGGGATTTTCGTTACCCTTAACAGTGATGGCGTACAGATTTCCCGAAAGCGGATAGCTTCCGTCGCGGATAGCCTCAGCGTCGGGGTATACGCCGTCCACCGCAAGAAATTTTATGCGGTCGTCGTGGAACATTTCCGACACATAGTACCGGAATGAGTACCCTATGGCAGACTCCTTGTTTTGGTAGCTTGCAACCTCTTTTATCACGCCCACCATTGAATATTCGTACTCGATCTCAAGAGGCTTTTTCAGCGGAACGTCTCCCATAAAATACTCCATTCTTGTCTGCGATCCCGAACCCTCGGGACGCTGAAACGCCAGTATGGGAATGTTCGCACCGCCCGCTTTCCGCCAGTTTGTGTATTCGCCCGAATATATCTTCCGTATCTGTTCTGAGGTCAGACTGTCCACAGGGTTTTCGCTGTTCACGAAAAATACAAAACCCTCGCTGCCTATGGGCGTAAGAACAAGCTCCGCGCCCTTTTCCTCAGCCATTTTGTACTGCGCCTCCGATGGCATCGCGCCGAAAAATATATCGGTCTTGCCTGTCAGAAGCTCCTCAAAGCCCTCCACCGTATTGGTGAACCGAACGGGCATCATCTTTCCGTTGTACTCCTTTGCCAGCTGCTGGATATGCCCGATATTTTCGTAGCAGCACTCCGCAAACGCGGAATATATCGGGTACGCAGCCTCCGCGCCGTTCAGCACGGGCATCTGCTTAACGTCGGATATTACGAAGTCCGAGGGCTCGTCAAGCTTTGCAAGCTTGTTGTCGGGATTTTCCACATAGTACGGATACAGACTTACGCTTGACCAGCCGTCCTCATACGCAAAGCCGTGTCCCTCGGCGGTGCGGTAAATGTTGTCGCCACTCTGACCGTAATCCATTTCTGCGGAAACCGTGGACAGGTCTCTCAGGCGGATAATGTGTCCCATAGACATCAGCGCAGCTCCGAAGCATACCGCAAACACCGCGTATGGGATAAGCCTTGCCTTTGAGCGCGGAGTTCCGTACAGACGGTCGGAAACCTTTACCCCCGCCGCAAACGCTCCTAAAGCAAACAGGTGCGCGATACCGCTGAAAACAAGTCCCTTGACCGTTCCGAATGTGATAAGGCTGTATATTTCGGGCAGGGAAGGCACAGTGAACAGCAGATATAAAAAATCGCTGTAATGCATAAACGCGCTCATAAAAAGCAGCGCAAACACCTTTGCAAGCAGCGGGAAAACCGCGGTAAAATAAAGAGCGGCGCGGCTTTGTGGCTTTTTAGGTTTTTTCAGGGGCGTGATAAAGCGTCCCCATATAAAGTACAAAGCTATACGAAAAACCGCCGTGAAGATCACCAGCACAGCTTCCGCCGCGTTATACCTGTCCACAGACACGGAAGACTGCACTGCCGAAGCCGTAATAAAAAGAAATACGGCAGGCGCGGCGGAGAATACAGCCGCAGTCAGCAGAAAGTAAGCTACAGGCAGGTCTTTAAGCTTTTTCATGGTACTCCTTTCGGTAGAAAAATACCCGCCCCGCAATTGTATTAAAGTAATCACAAAGCGGAACGGGTACGGGACTTGTCACGAAAAGGCTGAGCCTTTACCCTTGCCGCCGTTTACAGCAAGCACGGGCAGTTTTGCTTCCGAGACGAAAGATACTTCCGTATCATTATTCGCCTAAAAGTCAAACCTTGAAAATCTCGCCCTGAAGTGTGGGAGTTGCGGAAACAGCGTTAGCCTCGTCGGTGTCGATGTGCATAGCCCGTGCAAACTTGTCCGAAACGCGGCATACAACGTCGCCGAGAATAGCCTTTCTGCCGTCGGTGTCAAGCTTTACCCATACGACTTCCTTGTCGGAAACGCCAAGCTCCTCGGCATCGGCTGGAGTAAGGTGAATGTGTCTCTTGGCAACGATAACGCCCTCCTTGACCTCTACCTCGCCGCAGGGACCTACAAGCTTGCAGCCCGCAGAACCCGCAACATCGCCGCTTTCGCGGATAGGTGCGGAAATTCCGATAGAACGCGCGTCGGTAGCGGAAAGCTCGATTTGAGTGGCGGGACGTACAGGTCCGAGGATAGAAACGTTTGCAAGGGACTTCTTGGGTCCTACAACTTCAACGCGCTCCTCGCAGGCGTACTGACCGGGCTGGGAAAGGTCTTTCTTCTTGGTAAGAGTTGCGCCCTTGCCGAAAAGGGTCTCAAGGTCCTCCTGAGTAACGTGAACGTGGCGTGCGGAAGTTTCAACGATAAAAGTCTTTGACATAAAAATTCCTCCAAATGTAAAATATTCTGTAATAATTATACTACGTTCGGAAGAAAAGTTCAAGGAAAGTTTATAATATTTTTGGCAATTTTATTTGAAACGAAAAAATATTTTCAAAAACCTATTGACAACCGCAGCAATTTCTGTTATAATAATTAAGTCATTTAAGAGAGACAAGCAGATATCCGTTCGGAGAAGTCGCCTAGCCCGGTTTATGGCGCACGACTGGAACTCGTGTATGGGTTGATAGCTCATCGAGGGTTCGAATCCCTCCTTCTCCGCCAAGCTTATTTCGGAGACCGTACATTCCGCAAAAGAATGTACGGTCTCCAAGCTTTGTTATTTCCCGTAAAAATACCGACGCCAAACAAACGCTGTAAACAAGCATCCTGCGGCATTTGATTTTATATTATAATTATGTTATAAAAAGAACAGGCACTGCACAGCCGCCATT
>CAMWVO010000400.1 GCA_947177695.1 uncultured Clostridia bacterium | reverse complement strand
TAAAATTTGTTTTTTCAATGGGCAAGGTGATCGTAAACGGATTGGGAATGCGCTACGAGGACAGCGAACCCGGAGCGGTCGGAGCGCTTGGAGTTTCCAATCAGATAAGCGGTTCGGTAACGCATCTTACCACTTACAGCGAGGATTCGGAAAGCTCGATCATAAGCTATAATCTGAGCCAGAGATACTACTCGCGCATGATAAAGGTTTTTTTCTGCACTCTGACGGTAAATCTGATAATCACGACTATCGGTTTTATCCTGCTGACCATATTCAGCGCTCCGATCTCGATGTTTTTTGCGGGAGACGGCGGCGCGGAAAAAGCGGCGCTTATCGAGAAGATATTTTCATACGAGCGCGTCGGAATAATCGCGTTGGGAGTAAATTCCGCAGTAAACGGGCTGATCTACGGTCTGGGTTATACTAAGCTCTCGATGATCTGTAACTTGTCGAGGCTTTTTGCGTTCAGAATACCGTCAATGCTCATTATGATAAACTGCTTCCCCGATATGGGAGCGGAGAGTCTCGGTATCGCGATGTTGATCTCCAACGTCGGTATCGGGCTTATGTCGGTGGGTATCGGCACGGTGTGCCTGTTGAAGATAAAGCACCACAAAACCAAAGACAACGTAAAGTTATAATTTTTTGAGGTGGAACTATGAATGACCTGAACAGAAGCAATTATACGAAAAGCGTTAAAAGACCCGTAAAGATTCTCCAATTCGGCGAGGGGAATTTCTTGCGGGCTTTTGTTGACTGGATACTGCAAAATCTTAACGACAGCGGGGTTATAAACGCAAATGTCGCAGTGGTTCAGCCTATGCCTATGGGCAGAGTAGCCGAGCTTGCAAAGCAGGACGGCTTGTATACCGTATGCCTGGAGGGTATCGACAAGGGAGAAAAGGTTCAGAGCCGCCGCATTATCGACGTGCTCAGCGACTTTATCAATCCGTTCGAGGAGTATGACAAGTACCTTTCCTACGCTAAGAGCGAGGATCTGGAGGTAATTATCTCCAACACGACCGAAGCAGGCATTGCGCTCGATCCCACGGATACCGATCTGACAAAGTGCCCGAAGAGCTTCCCCGGAAAGCTGCTCGCTCTTTTGAACGCACGTTATGAACACTTTAACGGCGATATAAGCAAGGGTCTGGCTATTATCCCGTGTGAGCTTATCGACCACAACGGTGACGAGCTGAAAAGAGTAATGCTCGAGCTTGCGGGCATAAATAAGATGAGCATGGGCTTCATCAAGTGGCTCACCGAGGCCAACCACTTCACAAGCACGCTGGTCGACAGAATAGTTCCCGGATATCCGCGCGACGCGGCTGCCGAGATCTGCGAGGAGATCGGCTTCCAGGATAACAACATCGTCAAGGGCGAGATCTTCCACCTCTGGGTATTGCAAAAGGAAGCGTTCGTTCAGGAGAAGCTGCCCGCAGATAAGTCGGGTCTGAATGTCATCTTCGCGGACGATATTACTCCTTACAAGCAGCGCAAGGTAAAGATACTCAACGGTTCGCACACCGCAATGGTTCCCGTAGCTTATATGAGCGGTATCGATACCGTCCGCGAGAGCGTTGAGGACGAGGACGTAGGAAAGTTCGTTCAGGAGCTTGTAAACGATGAGATCAAGCCGACCATCGATCTGCCCAAGGACGAAATGGACGCGTTCGCAAACAGCGTTATTGAGCGTTTCAAGAATCCGTTTATCCGCCACGAGCTTATGTCGATCGCGCTCAACTCCACGACAAAATTCAAGACACGTCTGCTGCCGACCTACAATGACTACCGCGCTAAGTTTGGAAAGTCGCCCAAGCACATTCTGTTCTCGTTTGCGTCGCTCTGCGTATTCTACAAGGGCAAGCGCGGCGATGAGGACATCAAGCTCGCGGACGATCAGAAGTATCTCGACTTCTGGAAGGAGCTTTGGACAAAGACGGATTACACCGACATAGCAAAGACTGCTCTGTGTCAGAAGGACATCTGGGAGCAGGATCTGTCCGCTGACGACGACAATGTTTCCGTCGTTGCGGGATATATCAAGAACATCGTTGAGAACGGCGAGAGAGCCGCATTAAAGGCTTTCTTAGGAGAATGATATGAAGAAAACTATTGTTATTTCCCCGAACGACTCCGTAGCGGTTTGCTTAGCACCTATGAAAAAGGGCGAGGTTGCCGAGGGCGTAACGCTTGCGGAGGATATCGAAAAGGGTCACAAGTTCGCGCTTAAAGCTATCAAGAGCGGCGAAAAGGTCATCAAGTACGGCGAGGTCATAGGCAGAGCGACTGCCGATATCGCGCCCGGTGAGCATATCCATTCGCACAATATGATGACAAATCTGGAGGGTACGCTGGAGTACTCCTACAACAAAAAGGAGATCGCCCCCGCACCCGAGGCTAAGAACCGCAAGGTAATGGTTTACGAGCGCAAGAACGGCGAGGTCGGCATTCGCAATGAGCTGTGGGTTATTCCGACAGTCGGCTGCGTTAATGCGCAGGCTCGGGCTATCGCGGCGGAGTTTCAGAAACGCCACCCCGATCTTCAGGGTGTTGACGGAGTATTTGCGTATACGCACCCCTACGGCTGTTCGCAGATTGGCGAGGATCACGAGCGCACGCGCACCATTCTCCAGAGAATGGTAAAGCACCCCAACAGCGGCGGAGTGCTGGTTCTCGGTCTCGGCTGCGAGAACAACCGCATGGACGTATTCAAGGAAACGCTCGGCGATTACGACAAGGAGCGCACCGAGTTCCTTATCGCGCAGGACGTTGAGGACGAGCTGACGGCGGGCGTTGAGCTTCTCGAAAAGCTGTATGCGAAGATCAAGGACGACAAGCGCGTTGAAAAGGATATTTCCTGCCTTAAGGTGGGATTGAAGTGCGGCGGCTCGGACG
>CAMWVO010000399.1 GCA_947177695.1 uncultured Clostridia bacterium | reverse complement strand
CCAGCTTTTCCAGAGCCTCCGCGACTGCCATGTTTCCCGTAACCGTTTCCTCGGTGGATATGCTGTCCGCAGGCTCGGCAGTCGCGCCCTCCTCGGTATCCGCGTTAAGGGAAAGCTGTTCACGGCTTTGCTTTTTCAGATAGTCCAGAGCCATGTTCCTTGCGATCGTTACCAACCATCGCTTGTGTTTTCCTCCGAAGCAGTAGGTATCGGCTATCCGCCACAGCTTCAGGAAAAATTCCGACGTAACGTCCTCCGCGTCATGGCTGCTGCGTAATATCTGGTACACGCACTGATATATTGTTTTTCCGTATTCCTCGTAAATTTCTTTCAGACCTTGCTTGTCGCCCTGCTGTATGAGCGTTATCCTGCGCTCAAACTGCCTGTCCGTCATACCGTTCTCACCCCTTTAAGTAAGTCAAACCGCGCTTTCAACGTCCTCTGAATATAATACTGTTCAGAAGCGCAGTTTTTATGGGTACAATTTAAACAAATTATAAAAATATTTTTGTTAATCTCCAACAAAAAAGGCGTACCCGTTCAAACGAGTACGCCTAAAACAGCTGTTTTAAACGATTTTATTAAGTTCCTCAAGAAGATTTTTCTTTGCTTCAAGGCTCTGCATTCCCTTGGAGAAAATGCAGTCCATGCGGTAGCGGATATAGTCCTCGTAAAGCTTTGTGCCGAAAACGTTCTCGTTCAGCAGCTTTGTGTAGGAAGCCGCGTCCATGTTGCCCGAAATAACGTACAGAAGCTTCTCCAGAGCCATCATCTTCTTGTCCTCGTCGGACAGGTTCTTCGACGCATGAAGCGCGTTGATATCAACCAGAACGTTTCTCTTGTCGGAACGGATAGTATAGCCGTCCGATTCCAGACCGCCGAAAACGCGGATAATGTTGGTCTTGAGGGCAGGTCCCGCAAACGGGAACAGTCTCAGCGGCAGGTCTTCCTCGTTAACGTCAACGTAGATAGCCTTGTCGCTGGCAGGAGCAAGAATTACCTTGTAGATGTCCGTGAACCAGTAATCAGTGCCGTCCTTGTAGGTCATCGGGTACTTGTAGCCCTTCATATCGGAGCTGAGAGCAAAATCCAGTACTGGCTCGCGTCCCGCGCTGTAGTAATCGTCGTGGTTGGCAGCGCACTTGTCCGAAATGATCTTTGTGATCTTCTGAACGGTAAATTCGCCCATATCGATCTTGTCGCCGTCAAGGAACGTTCTCACACCGTCAAAGGTGTTTTTCTGCAAGTCCTCGGCAAAGCTTGAAGCGCGGATATAGTCCTTGTTGAACTTGCTCATCACGTTGACCATAACGTTGTCGTTGATAAGACCGTCCGCCTCGTTATAAGCGTAGTTCTCCATTACGCACTTTTTCAGCGCATTCCTGAGAGCGGTCTCCTCGTCCTTTTCGAGACCCGTAAAGGCAAAGCGGTCGTATATCTGCTCCATCATAACATCGAGAGGTATCTCACCGCCTATGTACTTGAAACGGTCGTTGTTGAGGAGTACAGCCATTTTCGGCAGTATCTTCTGCTTGGCGGTCTCGCCTGTGGTGATCTTGTTGGACATCATTCCCAGACAAACGAGGAATTCGGCATAGTCCTTCATGATCTCCTGCTCGTTGAGGTAATTGAAGAAATATCCGTAAACATAGCCCGCGAAAAATTCTTTCAGACTGTTGAACAGGTCGGGGTTCTTGCCGATCTCGGATATGTACTTATCCTTGAAAGCGGATACCTCGTTAACGGCAATTGATTTTTTTCCGCCGTTGAGAGCGGTAAGCTGCTTTTCCTGACCCTTGAAGAAAAGCTTCAGATATGTACTGTAGCGCGGTTCCTTTGCGCCGCTGCGCTTATCCTCGCAGAACGTCCAGATAAGGAAAGCCCTGTGCATATTTTTTACAGCCTCGGAAGAACTTTCAACCAGATTTTTCACGTCGATATCCACGTTCTGACCGAACTTGGAGTTCTTGTTGAAATCGGCGAGGATTTTCTCGATCTCCTCCTTAAAAGCGGCGTAGGCGGGGGATTTGTCCATGAATATGACCGAATCAAGGATCTCCGAACCCGCAACCGTCAAATCGAAAACGACACTCATCATCTGCTCCGTTTCTCAGCGGCACAAGTTTTTTGACTTTCCGCTCCGTCCGCCGCTGTGGACAAAAGCTTTTATGCTGATTTATGCTGAAAAAATCAAACTCCGTAAACCTTACGGTATTCGATCATTTTTTCCAGATACTCACTGCCGGGGACAATGCCGTCCCTTATTGCGTCGATAATATCGTTCATGGTCACGATGGGGTAAATGTTCACGCCGAACTCGCCGCTTACCTCCTGGACTGCGGATTTATCGCCGTTCAGACCCTTTTCCATGCGGTCTACCTGAATTACCATAGCGGCAACGTTCACGTTTGCGGCTTCTTTAAGCTTGGGCATGACCTCACGCAGAGCCTTTCCCGAAGTCATAACGTCCTCTATAATAACGACCTTTTCGCCGTCCGTGAGCTGTTTCCCCACGATACAGCCGCCCTCGCCGTGATCCTTGGCTTCCTTGCGGTCAAAGCAGTAGTTCACGTCGATACCGAATTTTCCGTACAGCGCCACAGCCGTTGAAACCGCAAGAGGAATACCCTTATAGGCGGGACCGAACAGTGTGTCGAACTCAATGCCGTTGTCGTGTATGCACTCGGCGTAGAACTCGCCCAGCCTGGCAAGCTGCGCGCCGGTTTTATAGTTGCCCGAATTCATGAAGTAGGGCGATATCCTGCCGCTTTTGAGGGTAAACTCCCCGAACGTCAGCACGCCGCTGTCCACCATAAATTTGATAAAATCCTGTTTGTAACCCATAGAGCCGCTCCTTAACACAATTTTCATAGATATAAGTAAATTATATCATAATTTGCT
>CAMWVO010000398.1 GCA_947177695.1 uncultured Clostridia bacterium | reverse complement strand
ATATTTTATGCTGTAATCGTGATATTGTTTCGGTCAATGGTCGGGACTTTTTATGTGTTACAAGCATATTATTATAGTATCGAGGTGTGGCTCAGTTTGGTAGAGCGCTGCGTTCGGGACGCAGAGGTCGCGTGTTCAAGTCACGTCACCTCGACCAGCAGGGAACGCCCTGCAGCGAGTGTCACCCCCACAGTGAAATGTGAGGGTGATTTTATTTTCCCCCCTCAATGTGGCGGGTAATTAATTAAGCAAAAAATCTTTTTCTATACAATCACAGCAATGAGGCTCTGCAAATTACGATTTTACGTACTTTGCAGGGCTTTTTTATTTTTAAGATTTGCCTTAAATTTACCTAAAAACCTTAGAGACAGGCGTCAAACAATCATACATAAACAAATAAGAAGTTATGCTTGACTAACACAAGCTTGATATGGTATACTGATTTTAGTTAGCGTATGATAACTAAAATTTGAAAGGAGATAAGAAAATGAGCGTAGTAGTAATAGGCGGAAACGACTGCATGGCAACAAGGTACAAGGACATTTGCAAGTCATACAACTGCAAGGCAAAGGTGTTCACCCAAATGCCCTCGGATTTTGAAAACAAGCTTGGGAACCCCGATCTGATGGTGGTTTTCACAAATACCTGTTCCCACAAAATGGTGAACAGCGTTAATCGGAAGTCCCAAAAGCACAACATTCCCGTGGCAAGAATACACAGTTCAAGTGCAAGCGCGCTGAAAAGCGTTCTGGAGCAATACTGCATATGAGAGAGTATTTGTACAAATTTACCGTTAAGTTACCCAAAGCTAACTTGCAAATCTGTTCATATTAAACGAAAATGGAAAAGGTTATAAAAACCCCTTGACATTCTCTGAAATATGGGGTATCATAATATATGGTTAGTGAAAGCTAACTAAAAAAATACCAATATGTTAGCTTTGTCTAACTTTAAAAGGAGTGTATATATGATGCCGATAACGCTTGCAAACACAGGTGAGGAAAACATAATAAAAAAGGTCGGCGGGAACCCCGACACAAGAAAATTTCTCGAAAATCTGGGCTTTGTAGCAGGTTCTGCGGTAACGGTCATAAGCGAAATAAGCGGTAACGTTATCGTGAACGTCAAGGATTCAAGAGTTGCCGTTTCAAAGGAAATGGCGCAGAAAATCTATGTCTAATTATTTTTTTAGGAGATGATGATAATGTCCACATTAAAGAACGCATCTATAGGTCAGACAGTAACCGTGAAAAAGCTTTGCGGCAAGGGCGCAATAAAGCGGAGAATTATGGATATGGGTATCACAAAGGGTACCGAAATTTACGTCCGCAAGGTTGCGCCGCTTGGAGACCCCATTGAAATTACCGTCCGCGGATACGAGCTTTCTCTCAGAAAAGCCGACGCTGAAATGATTGAAGTCGGTTAAATTTTTTGCGCTGTAGTTAGCAGTAACTAATAAAGTTAGACAAATCTAACTTTCAAGCAATTTATGAAAGGAAGAATGCAGAAATGGAAATCAAGATCGCGCTTGCGGGAAATCCCAACGCAGGCAAAACCACGTTATTTAACGCCTTGACAGGTTCAAATCAGTTTGTTGGAAACTGGCCCGGCGTTACTGTCGAGAAAAAAGAGGGACGTCTTAAAGGTCACAAGGACGTGATAATCACCGACCTGCCGGGAATTTATTCCCTCTCCCCCTACACCTTAGAGGAAGTCGTTGCAAGAAATTATCTTATCGGGGAACGTCCCGATGCTATTCTGAACATTATTGACGGTACAAATCTTGAAAGAAATTTGTACCTCACCACACAGCTTGTAGAATTGGGAATACCCGTTGTGTGCGCAATAAACATGATGGACGTTGTACACAAAAACGGCGACAATATTAACACACAGCAGTTGGCTGACCAGCTCGGCTGCAAGGTTGTGGAAATTTCCGCACTTAAAGGCACGGGCATAAACGAGGCTTCAACCGCGGCGATAGAAGCTGCAAGGTCGGGCGAAAAATCCGTCCCCAGACATGAATTCTGCGGCTGCGTTGAACACGCTGTTGCTCATATCGAGGAAGCAGTTTTACACGACATTCCCGAGGAACAGCAGAGGTGGTACGCAATAAAAATATTCGAGCGGGACGAAAAGGTTCTTGAAATGCTGAATATTTCCGCCGATAAAAAAGCCCACATTGAACAGGATATTGCCGCCGCAGAGAAAGAAATGGACGACGACAGCGAAAGCATTATTACAAACGAGCGTTACATTTACATAGCGGGAATTATCAAGGGCTGCCTTAAAAAGAAAAACAGAGGCATGACAATTTCGGATAAGATAGATAAGATCGTTACAAACAGAATTCTTGCGCTGCCTATCTTTGCGGCGGTAATGTTTGTGGTCTATTACGTTTCCATAACCACCGTCGGCGGCTGGGCTACCGACTGGACTAACGACACCCTTTTCGGCGAATGGATACCCGACGCCGCAAGCTCGTTCCTTGAAAGCATTAACTGTGCTGAATGGCTTCAAAGCCTTATTGTTGACGGAATAATCGGCGGCGTGGGAGCGGTGCTTGGCTTTGTACCCCAAATGCTGGTACTTTTTATCTTCTTGGCATTTCTGGAATCCTGCGGCTACATGGCGCGTATTGCTTTTGTTATGGACAGGATTTTCCGCAAATTCGGTCTTTCGGGAAAATCCTTTATCCCCATGCTTATCGGCACAGGCTGCGGCGTAC
Organism: uncultured Clostridia bacterium; assembly: GCA_947177695.1. Lineage (GTDB taxonomy): Bacteria > Bacillota > Clostridia > Oscillospirales > Ruminococcaceae > RGIG8773. The sequence continues at coordinate 174 of CAMWVO010000398.1, read as the reverse complement.
CGGGTATTATGGCAAGCCGTACCATTGATAACGAACGCGACAGACGTATGAAAATCATCACCACAACCTTTATCCCGTGCAGCGCAAAACTTCCCATTATCGGCCTTATCGCAGGCGCGCTTTTCGGAAACGCGGGCTGGGTAGGCTTTACGGCGTATTTTATCGGCGTTGCGG
>CAMWVO010000397.1 GCA_947177695.1 uncultured Clostridia bacterium | reverse complement strand
ACCCCGGAAATGCTTGAGTCAGAGTCAAGTGCCTTACCGCTTGGCGACACCCCAATATACAAGTCCGCCCGACTGAGCGAACTTTTTTGACTGGCTGGGATAGGTGGATTCGAACCACCGAAATGACGGAGTCAAAGTCCGCTGCCTTACCGCTTGGCTATATCCCATTACTCGGAAACAGCAAAGCTATTCAAGCGACTTATATAGTTTACCACATTGCAGGTCATTTGTCAATATTTTTAGAGAAATTCGTCATTTATAACAAATATCGTTACAATCAATTGTACGAAATTAACAAAGTTGTAAACTCAACAGTGCAGCCATTAGCAGAAACACGGTACTGTCCGGGAGGCAGTTCGCCGTACCTCGACAGATCATACACTTCCTCACGCGGCTGTTCAGGCATTAAAATCAGCCCGATGTCGTTAAATCCCCAATTTCCGGTGATAGTCGGTACACTGTACCATTCTCCGTTGAGAAGCACGTCTAACGAAAAATGCAGACCGTACATCCATTCTTCGCTGCCGCTGTTGGTATATTTTACCGTAATCGTATCTTCCGTCTGTCCGACAAGCTCAGCCGAAATATAATCGGGAGCTTCTTCGTCAATATACGTATACGGAGGAGAAAGCCTGTCAGCATACCATTTGTCGCCGTCACGGCATATAATATGTGCGCAGGGAAGCATGGCAGCAGCCGAGAAAACTCTTTCGTCCGACCAGTCGTACTTATCCAAAAATGTGCCGAAATCATAGTCAAATCGGTACGCCTCACCGTCCTGGGTTATCCAGTAACCGTTCGACCACACCGCTTCCAGCGACCAACCGTCAGTATCGCCTATCTCAAAGCCGTACGCAGGAGCTGTAAACAGTTCTGGAGACCAGTCCTCGGCTTTTTCTGCGGGAACAGCGGCAATTGCTTTAAGAATTTCTTTTTCCTGCGAATTATTGAACAAATACCAGAGCTTGGAATTTTCACCGTCGTATACGAAAAATTCCAGTGCGCTTGTTTGGGGAGAAGCGTTCTCCATAAGGGTGTTCCCCGTGACAGCTTCACCGACTGTTTGTTCGGGAGCTTCTGTCTCTGTAGCAGCGGAAACGGTTTCCGACGGGGGCGTGTATATTACAGGTGTGTCCTCATTGGAATACGTACAGCCCGCCAAAGCAGTACACAACACTGCCAAAATCAGCGCGGAAATCTTCTTTGCTTTCATTTCGGTATCTCCTAAATCTCGTTTCGATTTTCCAAAGCCTTAAAAAGAGTTACTTCATCGGCATATTCCAGAGTGCCGCCGATAGGAAGCCCAAACGCAAGCCGTGTGACCTTTACTCCCAGCGGTTTCAGAAGCTTGGAGATATACATAGCCGTAGCCTCGCCCTCAACGGTGGGATTGGTCGCCATTATGACCTCTTCAACGCCGCCCTTGTTGATGCGCGCAAGAAGCTCCTTTAAGCGTATCTTGTCCGGCGTGATACCGTCAAGAGGGGAGATAAGCCCGTGCAGAACGTGATATACGCCCTTGTATTCGTTGGTACGCTCAAAAGCGGAGATATCCTTGGGAGTCTCCACAACGCAGATAACGCTCCTGTCCCGCATATCGTCGGAGCATATGGGACAAAGCTCGTCCTCGGTCAGGTTCTGACATTCGGCGCAGCACTTAACCGTGCTGTGAGCGCGGATAAGCGCGTCCGCAAATTCCTTAACGTCCTCATCAGTCATGCTCATGACGTGATAGGCAAGCCGCTGTGCGCTTTTCATGCCTATTCCGGGCAGTTTGGCGAACTGCTCCGCAAGAAGCACAAGAGGAAGCGCGGTATTGTTAGCCATAGAACACCTCCGCCGCGGGAAATCAGAACAAGCCGGGGAAAGATACTCCGCCCGTGATCGCGCCCATTTCGGTCTCGGTGGTTTCCTCTATCTGCTTAACGGTATCGTTGAATGCGCTTATTATCAGATCCTGGAGCATCTCAACGTCCTCGGGATCAACCACTTCGGGCTTGATAACAAGCTTCTTTATTTCTTTTCTTCCCGACATTGTGACCTCAACAGCTCCGCCGCCGACAGTGGTGGAGAACTCTCTGTTCTCGATGTCCTCCTGAAGATCGGTGATCTCGGTCTCGATTTTATGAGCCTGCTTGATCATGCTGTTCATATTCTGGGCTCCTCCGCCCATTCCCTGAGGTAATCTTGCTTTCATTTTTTTGACCTTTCTCCGCCGCTTTAGATTTTGCTCCGCAGCTCCGACGGTGAGCATTTTTTACTGTATCAAACCCTTTCGGGTGATTCGCATTATAGTATTGTTATTGGTCGCTTTCGCTGTCAACAGGAATATTGTTGTCCCGCGCCTTTTGCAGAACGCCTTGAAGCTTGTCCGCGCCGCTTTCCACAGGGGCGACGCATTTCGCCCTTATTGAGAAAACGTTTCCCGTAACAAGCTTTATTGCCTCCTGAAGCTTTGCGGCATTTTCCTTGTTCCGCAGAAGCTGTAAAAAGAAGCTGTTTTCTGTATAGATCAGCATATAGCCGCCGCCCTTTACGGCATAAGAGCCGTTCAGCGCGCCGTTTACCGACGGACATATCTCCGCGAATTTTTCAAGGATATCCTGCCATCTGTCCTCGTTTACGAAATCTTCGGGCTTCATTCTTGACAGATCGCCCGTTTCCGCCTGCTGCTTGGGAGCATACTGCGGTTTTGAGGGCTGTGCCGTTTGTGCGGGTCGAACTTCCTGCGCTGCCTGTGCCGCACGTCCGCTTTGTATCGGCTGAGCTGCAATGCGCTGTTCGAGCATATCTATTTTAGCCAGAAGCTCGGTATTTGCCGCGCCGCCTCCCGAAGCGGGACTTTGTGCCGTACAAAGCTTTATCAGACACATTTCCATCTCCACCCGCTTGGAGCTTACCCTTGCGATACGCTCGTTGC
>CAMWVO010000396.1 GCA_947177695.1 uncultured Clostridia bacterium | reverse complement strand
GGCTGCGATATGCTTTGCGCGGAAGCGATAGTCGACAGTATGCCGATGTTTATTGACGAGGACAACGTGCGCGAGTATATAGCGGATTATTCGCGGTACGATGTCGCGCGGCTTCTGGTCGAGCACGAGAGGGTGCGAATGGGTAAGATGCCGTTTTTGGGAACTATTATTTTTATGAACCTTCCAAAGCTGCTGCCGCTAGCGGAGGAATGCGGACTGCTCACCGACAGGGATTTCGTGTCCGGAATCGCGGAGACGTGCGCGGAGCGCGGGCTCTCCGAATGTTCGGCGTGGCTGCTGGAATATATACACCGCAAATTCGGATTTGTTCCGGAGGACCGATATGAGCTATAATGGGGAAAATGAATTGTTTCCGAGGCTGTTTGAATTTGAAAAGACCGATAACGGCTGCGAGCTGAAACGATATCTTCAAAAGGACAACAAGGACATAACCGAGTTGGAGATACCGGCAAAATTCAGATTTTTTAATGTGAGGGGCATTTATACAAACGCTTTTAAAGACGCGGTTCACCTGAGGTCGGTCGTTATTCCGGAAACGGTCGTTTCTACTGGATATTCCGTTTTCAAGGGCTGCCGTATGCTTTCCGATATATCGCTGCCGGGCAGTTTAAAGTTGATCAACGGTAATATGTTCAATGGCTGCGGGTCGCTCAAGCGAATGGTCGTGCCGGAGAGCGTGGACATTATACGGCCGAACGCCTTTTCGAGCTGCAGAATGCTGGAGGAGGTCGTGCTTCCGGAAAGCGGCTGCATACTATATTCGGGCGCGTTTCGGGATTGTCCGAATCTACGCAGCGTCGTATTTCCGGGAAAGGATAACGTCACGCTGCTTGGGTCGGTGTTCGAGAACTGTCCGCTTCTGCCCGCCGAAGCGCGAATGTATGCGCTTATCGGGTTGAACGATCTTGATAAACCGTTTGTATATAATACCGATTTCGATTGGAGCACCGCCCTGCGCGAGGACGTCTTTACGCTTGCGGTAAAACACGACAGCTTTTTGAATATAGGAAAAGACGCGTTGTTCAGGCAAATAATAGACAACGATCTTATTGAACTTCTTCCGCTTGCAAAGGATATTCTTGACGACAGACTTGTTGAAACGCTGGCAGACTACTCCGCGGATCGTGGAAAAACCGAGATCACCGCATGGCTGCTGAATCTCAAAAACGGTTGTGCAAACGTTTCCATAGAACAGTTGATAAACGAGCGTTTTGAGCTTTAATCTGTTCATTTTTGGACTTAATGTGGAATAAAGAAGCGCCGATCAAATCGAATCGTGTCCTTAAAGTTTTAAACGTTTCTAACATAATTTTCAACAAAACAAACGGCTTTGTGGTGCAAAATCGGCGTTTTCTAGGGAAAATATGTTGAAAACCACGTTAAAACATTAAGTTTTCAACAGTTTTGACCCGCCTTTCAACCGTTTTTACCGTTGAAATTGTGGAATATTTCCCCTTCTTTTTTACAAAAAGTAATAGCTTTTTCAATAAAAAAAGTTCTGTTCTCAAATACAAAAAAATCGACAAAATCCGCAATACCGAAAAAAGATGTAACGGTGTGCGTTTGAAAATCGTCATAATATATAGAGGATATTTTCGTCTGTAAAGGAGAGTGTAAGCAAATGAAAAGACGTATGAAATGGAATACAAAATGCATTTTATGTTTGATCCCAAGTTTGTTGGGAACGGCTGTGTTTTTTGTTGTACCATATGTCCGTGTGCTGTATTATTCGCTGATCGACAGCCAATTCAAGCGGAATTTCGTGTGGTTTGACAATTACATCAAAACGCTTCAAAATAAATATTTTCTGTTGGCGCTGAAAAATTCGCTGCTGCTGATCGTTATAGCAGTGCCGATTTTAATAGCTCTTGCGCTGATTATTTCTCTTGCGTTGTCTTACGGTATCAAATGGGTGAGAAAAACGCGCTTTGCGTTCGTGCTGCCGATGGTGATACCAACCGCGAGCATTGTGCTTATATGGCGCGGAGTATTTGCGGACGACCGGACTGCGCTGCCGATATACTTATTGTTCATCTGGAAAAATATCGGAATATGCATTGTATTGTTGACTGCGGCATTTACTTCAATAGAACGCTTTGTATTTGAAGCGGCGAGACTGGACGGCGCTAACGCTTTCATACTGCATACCAAAATAACTATCCCGATGATCGCTCCGACGGTATTTTTCACGGTTCTGTTGTCGATAGTCAACAGCTTTAAGATATTTAAGGAGAGCTACCTTTATTACGGAACAAATTACCCGCCCGATCATTCTTATACGCTCCAATATTACATGAACAACAACTTCCTGAAGCTCGATTATCAGAGCCTGGCGACCTCGGCGGTGCTGACCTCGATACTCGTTTTCGGGATCGTGATGGCGGGAATGGCGATACAGCGGAGGTACAACCGATGAAGAAAGTCAACGCGTTTGTGTTTACGGTTTTGGCACTGATCTTTGTACTGCCTGTAGCGGCGACGATAGTGTTATCGTTTAAGTCGGACGACGGCTTTTCATTGCAGGGATATGCCGATCTTCTGTTTGATTGTTTTGTGTTTTATCCGATGTTCTGGAATTCGGTGCTGTACGCTGCTGCAATAACTATCGCGCAGCTTGTGGTGATCATTCCGTGCGCTTTCGGTTTTTCTCGTGCAAGATTCCGCGGAAAAGGCGCGCTTTTCGTATTTTATATTGTGCTGATGATGATGCCGCTGCAAGTAACGATACTCCCGAATTACATCGGCTTGCGCGATATGGGACTTATCAACCATCCCCTCGGAATAATTCTTCCGATGATATTCAGTCCGTTCGGAGTTGTGGTAATGCACCAATATATGAACAACATAGACAATTCGATACTCGAGGAGACGCGCCTTGAAACCAACTCGATATTCCGCGT
>CAMWVO010000395.1 GCA_947177695.1 uncultured Clostridia bacterium | reverse complement strand
CCGTTGTGACTATCAACGAGAAAAACTTTCCCGATGAAAAGTTCCGCGAATATGTTTCGGAAAATTTCGATACGGACGGCAACGGAAAGCTTTCACAAAAAGAACTGGACGCTGTTACGGAGATATATGTTTTCAGCAGCGGGATAAAATCTTTAAAGGGCGTTGAAAAATTTAAAAAGCTTAAAGTACTTACCTGTGCAAAAAATGAGCTTACAAAGCTTGACATAAGAAAAAATACCAAGCTTGAATATCTTTTATGCACCGGCAATAAGCTTACCGAACTTGACGTGAGCAAATGCACAAGGCTTACAGAGCTTTACTGCGATGAAAACGAGCTTACAAGCCTTGACGTAAGCAAAAACACAAGACTTAAAAACCTTTACTGCGGCTTCAATAAGCTTACAAATTTTGATGTGAGTAAAAACACAAAACTTGCAGAGTTTTCATGTCGTGACAATGAGCTTACCGAACTTGACGTAAGCAAATGCACAAAGCTTGCAGGGCTTGACTGCGGCGGCAATAAACTCACTAAACTTGACGTAAGCAAGTGCGCAAAGCTTGAAGAGTTTTACTGTGACAAAACCGTAAAAATCATAAAATAGGAGGACTTTTTATGAACATTAAAAAACTTGCGGCGGTATTGGCGGCTTCTGTTATTGCGGCAGCGGCAGCGACGGTCACGGCTTTTGCGGAGTCAAAAGGCGTTAAAATAAGCGAGAAGAATTTCCCCGACAGGGTTTTCCGCGGATATGTTGCGGAAAATTTCGATACCGACGGGAACGGATATCTTTCCAAAGAGGAAAGAAAGGCTGTGACGGAAATAAACGTGGGATACGAATGGGAAGGTTATGACATTTACCACACGGCAGCGTCCTTAAAAGGCGTGGAGTACTTTACAGCGCTTGAAAAGCTGAACTGTAAAGCCTGCTCGCTGAAAAGTCTTGATGTAAGCAAAAATACAAAGCTGACTTATTTGTCTTGCAGCGGGAGCCGAATGACATCTCTCGATGTGAGCAAAAATACAAAGCTGACTTATTTGTCTTGCAGCGGAAGTAGCATGACATCTCTCGATGTGAGCAAAAACACGAGGCTTGAATATCTGGACTGTTCTTCCAGCTGGTATCTGTCTGAAATTGACATAAGCGGGAATGCCTGTCTTAAAAGTCTGGACTGCTCCGACAACGACCTTACAGACCTTGACATAAGTCAAAATCCAAAGCTTGAAGTATTGTTGTGCGGCAGAAATAACATTGCTTCTCTTGACACAAGTCAAAACACAAAGCTTGAAGTATTGTGTTGCGACAAAAATAACATTACTTCTCTTGACGTAAGCCGAAATACAAAGCTTAAAAGCATTGATTGTACAGCTAACGCTATTACGTCTCTTAACGTAAGCAAAAATACCGAGCTTGAGGAGTTGTACTGCGGCTACAACGAATTGAATAAGCTTGACATAAGCAGCAATGCAAAGCTTGAACATCTTGTATGTTTTGAAAACCGGATCACGGCTCTTGATGTCAGTCAAAAAACCAAGCTTAAAACTTTGAGCTGTTCAGACAACAAAATAAAAACTCTTGATATAAGCAAAAACGCCGAGCTTGAATATCTGATCTGTTCATCTAACGAACTTTCAGAGCTTGATGTAAGCCATAATACCGAACTCGAAAAATTGAGCTGTTATAATAACGATCTTACAGTTCTTGATGTAAGCAATAACCCAAAGCTTAAATTGCTATTTCTTAGTGACAATAACATTAAAGAGATTGACATAAGCAATAATCCAAATATCAAATATTTTTACTGCGATGATAACGTCAAAATCATAGGAAATGACGATAACGTCAAAATCATAAGAAATAAAGGAGAATAAAAAATGGCAAAGGATAACAAAAAAATGGTAGAAGCGATAACCTCAATGGACGAGGATTTCGCAAAATGGTACACGGACATTGTTAAAAAGGCGGAGCTTATCGAGTATACCTCCGTTAAGGGCTGTATGGTAATTCGTCCCTACGGCTACGCTATCTGGGAGAATATACAGCGTATTCTTGACGGTATGTTCAAGGCTACGGGACACGAAAATGTTTGTATGCCTATGTTCATTCCCGAAAGTCTTCTCCAAAAAGAGAAGGACCACGTTGAGGGCTTCGCTCCCGAGGTTGCGTGGGTAACTCACGGCGGAAGCGAAAAGCTGGAGGACAGGCTCTGCGTCCGTCCTACTTCGGAAACTCTTTTCTGTGAGCATTATGCCAATATCGTACATTCCTACAGAGATCTGCCGAAGCTCTATAATCAGTGGGTGTCGGTAGTCCGCTGGGAGAAAACAACACGTCCTTTCCTCCGTTCGAGAGAATTTCTGTGGCAGGAGGGTCACACCATTCACGCTACCGCGGAAGAAGCGATCGTTGAGACGGAGAAAATGCTCAACGTGTATGCAGAATTCTGCGAAAAGAGCCTTGCAATGCCTGTAGTAAAGGGCAGAAAAACAGAAAGCGACAAGTTCGCGGGCGCGGAGGCGACATACGCTATAGAAGCGCTTATGCACGACGGAAAAGCTTTGCAGGCGGGTACTTCCCACTACTTCGGGGACGGCTTTGCAAAGGCGTTTGAAATCATGTACACCGACAAGGAGAACAAAAAGGTTTATCCTCACCAGACCTCATGGGGCATGACGACACGTCTTATCGGCGCAATTATTATGACCCACGGCGACGATAACGGACTTGTCCTGCCTCCCGCAGTCGCTCCCATTCAGGCGGTGATCGTGCCCATTCAGCAGTTCAAGGAGGGCGTTCTTGACAAGGCAAACGAGCTTGCCGACAAGCTTAAAGCGGCAGGAATCCGCGTTAAGGTTGACGACAGCGACACCTCTCCCGGATGGAAGTTTGCGGAGAACGAAATGAAAGGCGTTCCCGTGAGCATTGAGATA
>CAMWVO010000394.1 GCA_947177695.1 uncultured Clostridia bacterium | reverse complement strand
TTGCGTGCTTGTAGGGCTCCTGAACTCTGCGGACGTCTTCAACGCAGTCCTGCGCACGGACATTTTCCACGTCGATAACAGACGTATCTCCCACGAGACCGATAATGTTCTGGTGTGCGCCCTCAATGTGGTTTGCACTTATGCCCTTGGCTTTGAGAGCGTCCTCCAGTCTGCGTATAGATTCCGCCTGTGCGTCCTTTTTAAGAATAATGATCATTGTTTGTTACCTCCGATTTTTTATTTCTATTTTAATGTTTACTGTGTAACCACCGTAATGTCGGGAAGCTGATCCTTGAAAGACTGCATTTCCTCTTCGGGTATGTTGGTGTTTTCAACATAGAGCTTTTTAAGGTTCACGAGATTTGCAAGGGGAGTGATGTTCTCAACGGGATTTCCGCCCAGCTTTATCCAGCCCAGTGAGGTCAGGGACATAAGGGGCGACACGTCCGCAATGTTGTTGTTTTCCAGATATATCTCGGAAAGATCCTCCATGCCGATCACGGGAGTGATATCCGTAATGCCGTTGTTCTGCAAATGGAGCCTTTCGATTTTTTTCAGTCCGCTGAGAGCGGATATGTCCGTAATATTGTTGTCGTTGAGCCTGAGCAGATTAAGGTTTCTAAGTCCCGTCAGCGGAGTAATGTCCGACACGCTGTTCTCGGAAATGTCCAGCACCTCCAGCGCGGTAAGGTTTTCCAGCGCGGAAACGTCGGAAATATTGTTTTCCCTGAGATAAAGGCTTTCCAGAGAAATAAGTCCCGCAATGGGGGAAAGGTCGCTCACGTTGTTTTTGAACAGCGACAGGGTCTGAAGTCCCGTAAGACCCTTCAGTGGAGTAAGGTCGCTTATATTGTTCTGATAGATATGAAGCTCGGTAAGATTTACCATATACTTCAGTTCAACGATATCCTCGTCGGTAAGCCCCATATTGTTAAGCGTCAGAGACGTAAGGGACGTGCTGTACTCGGTATCCCGTATCATAATGGTTTCGGGCAGGTCAGCCATTATCTCTTCCTTAATGGCGGCGGCTTCGCTTACCGCGGGGATATCCTTTCCGAGAAGAAAGTCAGACTTGTTCCTGAACTGGACGCTTGGCATGGTCTCCGCTCTCAGAGCCTCCACCTGACTTTCAAGCTCGTTTATGCGGGATTCGTAGCCTGCCTGATCGAAAGTAGGGTCGGCGTCGGCACCGGCAGCGGAGCCTCCGAACAAGCTGCACGAGGACAGCGTCAGCGCCGCCGCGCACACTATGGGCGCAGCTGTTTTAAATTTAAGCTTTTTCGGTTTCATAACGGTCAAATCCTTTCAACACGCCGATCTGCGCGGGGACACGCACGCGGAGATCATGGACGAAATAAAAAAATCTGTGACAGTTTTGCCGCAGACAGTTTCAGACACTATAGTTCACGCCGAGCCACGGCATACCGTATTTCAACAAAATAATCCGTAATAATTATATACCAAACCTCTGTATTTGTCAAGGACTTTTTTCAAAAACACGGGAAAATCATTTCCGCCGTTAAATTCGGGTTTGGCGTTACGGGACAATTTCAGCGCCGTTTGCGCAAAAGCTGTTGAATTTTCTGCGGGAATATGGTATAATGGTCAAAACAAAAACAATGGGAAAGGAGAAAACTTTCATGCCGTATACTTTTCTTGCTTCGGTAAATCCCGCTACTGGAAACGTTCCCGCAATCACATATGTTATAGTGATAGCTGTGGCAGCCGTACTTATCGTCGGAGCTGTTATCGCGGGAATAGTTTCCAAAAAGAAGAAAAAATAAAAAAATATTTATTTTTAATGTGGTGCTTTTGCACAAAAAAGCTGACAGGATTTGTGGTACAATCACCAAAACGCCAAACATTTCTTTCGGGTATTTACTTTGCCGTAAGGTTGTGCTATTATACTAAAGCAAACTAAATATTACTGAAAGGAAGCTTTATCTATGAAAAAGAATTTTATTAAAGCGCTTGCGGCTCTTGCAATTGCTCCCGCAATGCTGCTTGCCGGCTGTTCCTCCGACGGCGGAAACAGCGATACCGCAGGAAATGCTGCCGACGGCAATTCCGCATCGGGCGAGGACAATTCCCTCCAGAAGGTTCTCGATTCGGGCAAGTTCGTTCTCGGTCTGGACGCTACCTTTAAGCCTATGGGCTTTACCGACGAGCAGGACAACATCGTCGGCTTTGATATCGACCTTGCCGAGGAAGTGTGCAGCCGTATGGGTGTTGAGCTTGTAAAGCAGCCTGTTGACTGGGATACAAAGGAGCAGGACCTTAACGCGGGAAAGATCGACTGCATCTGGAACGGTCTTTCGATCAACGACGAGAGACGTGAGATCATGAATCTTTCCGACCCCTACATGAAGAATGACATGATCTTTGTTGTCAAGACCGACAGCGAGATCGCTACACTGGCTGACCTTGACGGCAAGGCTGTTGCGGTTCAGAGCGGCTCTACTGCACAGGAGATCCTTAACGACTCGGGACTGAACATCACCGCTACCGAGCTTGCGACCAACGTTGAGTGCCTCCAGCAGCTTGATCTCGACCTTGTTGACGCGGTTTTCCTTGACAGCGTTGTTGCCAATTATGAGATCACTACCACGGGCAAAGCCTATACTATCCTCCCCGACGGACTTTCTCCCGAAGAGTACGCTATCGGCTTCCGCAAGGGCGATCAGGCTCTCCGCGACGAGGTACAGAAGATACTTTCCGAAATGAAAGCCGACGGTAAGGTTGAGGAGATCTCTACCAAATGGTTTGGTTCGGATATTACTACTATTAAGTAAGCTGACCGCATTTTAACAGGAATATAAAACGGACGTCATACGGCGTCCGTTTTTTTGTCGCGAATTTTGATTTACAAGACCAACTATCGACACGCTCAGGCGGCGAAGCCGCCATGGAAAAGTTTCGCCCGCCTTTTCAAAGGCGG
>CAMWVO010000393.1 GCA_947177695.1 uncultured Clostridia bacterium | reverse complement strand
CGTTTGATATCACCGAGATTATTCCCGTTAAGTGTTCCGAAGATGAACTTCTTAGACTTGCGGCAGCGGCTGAACAGGCTTCAAACCACCCTGCCGCGGCGGCTGTAATGAGACGTTTCGGCGGTACTCCCGAAAAGGCGGAGATAACCGAGCTTGCGGGCAGGGGAGTTAAAGCCGTTGTCGGAGGCAGGACTGTTCTTGCGGGAAATAAAAAGCTTATGGACGAAAACGGCGTCGCGGATATTCCCGCGGTGGAAGCGGCGGGAACTCTGATATTTGTTGCGGAAAACGGTGTCTACAAGGGCGTTGTGGTTATTTCGGACAAAATAAAGGCGGACGCGGAGAAAACCGTGTCCGAGCTGAAAAAGGCGGGTATCAGAACCGTCATGCTCACGGGAGACAGACAGTCCGCTGCAGACGTTACCGCAAAAAAGCTTGGTCTTGACGAATGGCACGCAGAGCTTTTGCCCGATGGAAAGGTAAAGGCTGTTGAGGAGATAATCGGGAAAAATTCCCTTAAAAAGAAGAAAAACAAAACCGTTTTTGTTGGCGACGGAATAAACGACGCTCCCGTACTCATGCGCGCTGACGCAGGCGTTGCAATGGGCGGTATCGGTTCGGACGCGGCTATCGAGGCTGCGGACGCGGTGATAATGACCGATGAGCCGTCCAAACTGATAGAAGCGATACGCATTTCCAGAAAGACAAAAGGTATCGCCGTGCAGAACATAGCGTTCTCTCTTGCGGTAAAGGCGGCGGTGCTGATACTTTCGGCGCTGGGACTTACCACAATGTGGGCGGCTGTTTTCGCCGATGTTGGAGTGTGTCTGATCGCCGTAGCAAACGCGCTTCGCGCTAAAAAATAAAACTGCTGTATGAGCCTTTGCTCATTCCGGAACAGTAATTGCCGGAATGGGTAAAGGCTCAATTTTTTGCGGCTGACAATACAAAAGTGTATTTTGTCACTACTCAGCCTTTTTATAAAATTTATTGACATTTTTTGTGTGCCGTAGTATAATGTTACAAGAATAATGCCGCCTGTCGGACAGAAAATGCGGGACGCTTTTACAAAGCTGCGGTGCGGAATTTTCCGGGGCGTTCGGAGAGGAGGACGCATTTTTCCTGCTTGAAAAATGCCGGTAAAAATGAAGAACAGAAATTTCCTGCAAAGCGTCAGATGCGCGGCAAAGGGTATAGTGAGCGGCTTTGGGACGGAACGGAATTTTAAGATATACATATGCATTGCCGCGGTTTTCCTTGTGCTGAATATACTGACCTCCTCGGGCTTGTATGATTATATTATCCTTATCTCTCTGACCTGCGGGGTCTTTGCGGCGGAATTTTTCAACACCGCGGCGGAACGTATCTGTGACAGCTTCCGTCCCGAAAAGGACAAGGACGTGGAATTTATCAAGGACGTTTCCGCGGCGGCGGTGCTGGTCATGGGCATCGCTTTTTTCACCGCGGAGGGAGCGGTGCTTATTTCAAACATTTTAAGGCTGTGAAATTATGACGATACTTAAAATGTATGTTACGATGTTTCCCGTGATTATGGCGGGGATACTGAATATGCTGTTTGTGAAAACCGAGCTTTATTCGCGGATAAAGCGTCCCATTGACGGCGGAAAAACGCTCCGCGACGGGAAGCGGTTATTCGGCGAAAACAAGACTTGGGCGGGCTTTTTCGGAATGATAATTGCGGGTGCGCTGTCCCAGCTTTTGTGGGGCTTCGTGTGTCTGCAAATGCCTGAAATGTGCAGTCTTTACAGCCGTTTTGACAATACCCCGCTGTTCAATCTCGCGGCGGGAGCGGCTATGGGCTTTGCCTATGTGCTGTTCGAGCTGCCCAACAGCTTTATAAAGCGCAGGCTGGATATTCCGAGCGGGAAAACGGTTCGCGGGATAAAGGGCTGCGTTTTCTTTTTTATAGATCAGGTGGACTCGCTTTTCGGGGTCGCGGCGATTTTTGCCGCGCTGTTTCCCATGACGCCCGTGCAGTATTTTTCCTATATTCTGCTTGGGGCAGCTACGCATATTGGGGTAAATTCAATTCTGTACGCGGCAAAAATACGCAGAAATCTGTGAGGTAGCAAATGTTTATTGGCAAGTACAACAGATCGGTAATTCTTACATATATAGGCGCGGCGTTTGCCTTTTCGGGTATCGCTTTTGCCGTTAAGGAACGTCTTGCCGCGGCGATGATATGCCTTGCCGCCGCGGGGATATGCGACCTGTTCGACGGAGCGGTCGCACGCCGCTGCAAGCGTGATCAATCGGAAAAGGAATTCGGCGTACAGATAGATTCGCTTACTGACGTGATAAGCTTTCTTGCGCTGCCGTCGGTGCTTGGTCTGCGGCTTTTGGAAGGTGCGGGAGCGTTGGGATACCCGATAATTTTAGGATATATCCTGTGCGGGATAATCCGTCTGGCATGGTTCAACACCTCGGCTGGGTTGGAGGGCTCGCGCACGCACTACGACGGACTTCCAGTCACATACTCCGCGCTGATATTCCCGATATTATGGACGGTACTCGGCTTTTTCGGGGACTTCGGAGCGGCGGCTTTCGTCTGGGCGGCGGCATATGCGGCAACGGCTGTAATGTTTATTCTCAACGTTAAGATCGCCAAGCCGCGGGGAGTATGGTACGTTATCTTTGGAGTACTTGCGATAGGCGTTACCGCCGTTATACTGATAAGGGACATACTATGAAAATTTACGACAGAGCCGCGAAAGAATACCGCGAGGAAACCGAATACGGCGGTAAAAGCCTGAAATTTCTTTACGGAACGGCGTTTGGACGTATTCTGCTGAAAGCCTTTTTCTGCCGCAGGCTGTACTCGGAGCTGAACGGTGCGTTTACGAGAAGTCCGCTTTCACGGGGAAAAATACGACCGTTTATTGAAAAATACGGAATAGATTTATCCGGGTGTGAAAGAA
>CAMWVO010000392.1 GCA_947177695.1 uncultured Clostridia bacterium | reverse complement strand
TATTTATATATGCGCCTGCGGAACAGCGGTTCGCGTTATTGCGCCGAACATTGTTTCAAAGCTTACTGACCCCGCTGTTATTGCGGTTGACGAACAGGGAAAATTTGCGGTATCACTGCTTTCGGGACATATCGGCGGCGCAAATGCTTTTGCAAAAAAAATCGCCGAAATTATTGGCGGTACGCCAGTTATAACGACCGCAACGGATATTGGCGGGAAATTTTCTCCGGACAGCTTTGCCGCCGCAAATAATTTGCACATAACCGATATGGAACTTGCAAAGGAAGTTGCAGCCGCTGTTGTAAACGGTGAAAAAATCGGCTTTTACAGCGATTATCCCTGCAAAAATATTCCCGATATTTTTTCCGATAATGCAGAAATAGGCGTTTGCGTTTCTGATAACAGGACCCGAAAACCGTTTAAAAAGACGCTTAATCTGATCCCCAAAAATATTGTTGCAGGCGTTGGGTGCAGAAAGAATACTTCTCCTAAAAATTTGTCGGAATTTATTTGGCGTATTATGGGAGAGAACGGTATTTCGCTTTTCAGAATTTGTCAGCTTAATACCATTGATGTAAAAAAAGACGAAGCGGCTATTGCCGAATTTGCCGGTAAGCTGAACATACCCGCAAATTTTTATTCAGCGGAGCAGCTTATGAATGCCCGTGGGGATTTTTCAAAATCGGAATTTGTAATGAAAACCGTAGGCGCAGATAACGTCTGCGAACGGGCTGCGGCAATATCGGGCGGCAGGATAATTATTGCCAAGCACGCCGAAAACGGTATTACTTTTGCCGCCGCCGAACTGTCCGTTGACATTGACTTTGAAAGGGAGATATTATGAAGCTTTATGTCGTAGGCTTTGGCGCAGGAAACCGTGACGGTATGACTGCCGCCGCAGAAAAAGCAATTTTGTCAAGTGATTTAATTGTCGGATATACGACTTATACCAAGCTGATAAAAGCAATTTTTCCCGAAAAAGAGTATGCTTCAACGGAAATGACAAGAGAACGGGACAGGGTCATTCTTGCGTTTGACGAGGCGCAAAACGGCAAAACGGTATCTCTGATTTGCAGCGGCGACAGCGGCGTTTACGGAATGGCGGGACTTGTTTATGAACTTAGTGAAAAATATCCCCAAATTGAAATAGAAATTGTTGCGGGAGTGACGGCGGCGCTTAGCGGAGCGGCTGTTCTCGGTTCTCCGCTTACAAATGATTTTGCGGTAATAAGCTTGTCCGACTTGCTTACGCCTTGGAAGAAAATCGAAAAGCGTCTTGAGTGCGCGGCAATGGGCGACTTTGCTGTTGTGCTGTATAATCCGTCATCAAAAAAACGCAGTGATCATATTTCAAAAGCCTGCGATATTATGTTAAAATATAAGGGCAAAAATACTGTTTGCGGGTATGTAAAAAATATTGGCAGACAAGGACAGGAAAGCCGATTGCTTACACTATCGGAGCTTAGAAATATGCCTGTTGATATGTTTACGACTGTATTTATAGGCTGCTCGGAAACAAAAATAATCGCAGGCAAAATGGTTACACCGAGAGGTTACAAGGATGTGTAAAATTCTTATTTTTGGCGGTACAACAGAGGGCAGAGAGCTTGCGGACTTCTGCGGCAAAAATAAAATCGGCGCATACATAAGCGTTACAACGGATTACGGCGCGCAGCTTATCCCCAAAAGCGAGCATATAACTGTTCTGACAGGTAAAGCTGACGGCGGTCAGATACTTGATTTTATAAAAAATAACGGAATTAAATTAGTGGTGGACGCTACTCACCCATACGCCGAGGAAGTAACGAGGAATATACAATATGCCTGTGAGACTTTAAATATAAATCATATTCGGGTAATACGAAAGAAAGCTGCGGTCGTTCGGGACGGCAAATATTTTGACGATATAAATTTGCTTATAAATTACCTTAATGACAGGTCGGGCAATATTTTTATCACAACAGGAAGTAAGGAGCTGCGTCATTTTTGCGGCATAAACAATTTTCGCGAACGGTGTACTGTGAGGGTTCTTCCCATTGAAAAAATTATCGGTGAATGTGCGTCGCTGGGTTTTGACAGATCGCGCATTATAGCTGAACAGGGACCGTTTACGGAAAGTCAGAATATAGAGCATATTAAAAATGCGGACGCTGCTTTTCTTGTAACAAAGGACAGCGGCGATGCAGGCGGATTTAATGAAAAAATATCCGCTGCTGAAAAATGCGGAGCGGAAATTCTCATAATAAAACGTCCCGCAGAAATCGGAACCCAACTTTATAAAGCGGGAAAAATTATTGCGGCGGTGAATAATGAATAAGAAAATTAAAATAATAGGAATCGGAATGGACGGGGTAAAAAACCTTACGGCGGAGGGAGCGGCGGCTGTTGCTTCGGCGGAGGTTATTATAGGTTCCAAGCGTGCTGCAGAGCTGTTTCTTAATACTCGCAAGGAAATTTTTGAGTCCTATAAAACAGAGGAAATTGCAGAGTGCATTAAAAATTCCGAGTATAAAAATATTGCCGTACTTATGTCGGGCGACTGTGGATTTTACAGCGGAGCCGAAAAATTGCTGCAACAGCTTTGCGAATACGAAACAGAGGTAATATGCGGAATA
Source organism: uncultured Clostridia bacterium (assembly GCA_947177695.1). Classification (GTDB taxonomy): domain Bacteria; phylum Bacillota; class Clostridia; order Oscillospirales; family Ruminococcaceae; genus RGIG8773. The sequence continues at coordinate 340 of CAMWVO010000392.1, read as the reverse complement.
TCTGCGCCGATTTATTTTTGTTCAAAAATAAAAATACCGTGGCAGGATATGCGCTTTGTAAGCTTACACGGTACGGACGCCAATATTGTGAGAAATGTCTGCGCATACGAAAAAACTTTTTTTCTGCTCGGAGGTAAAATCACGCCGAGCGACGTGTGCAAAAGGCTTTGCGAGTACGGTCTTAAAAATACAAAGGTGTATATTGGCGAAAATTTAGCGTATGAAAATGAAAGAATTTTAAGCGGGAACGCAGAAAATTTTGCGGATATAAAAACAGAAAATCTTTGCGTTGCAATAGTTATAAATCCCGATTATGAAAAAGGCGTAAGAGGCTGTATTC
>CAMWVO010000391.1 GCA_947177695.1 uncultured Clostridia bacterium | reverse complement strand
AAAGCTTCTGTGCAGGCTCTATGACCCTACCGAGGGAGAGATAACCCTCAACGGTATCGACATAAAGAAGTACAAATACGAGGACTACATGGCGCTGTTTTCGGTGGTATTCCAGGATTCGGAGCTGTTTTCATTCAGCATTGCGGAGAACGTGGCTTCTTCCGACGACTACGACCCCGAGCTTGTCATAGACTGCGTAACAAGAGCGGGACTTGGGGAACGTCTCGAAAGCATGGAGAACGGTATCGAGACCTGCCTCTATAAGGATTTCGACGAGCACGGAGTAGAGATTTCGGGCGGCGAAGCACAGAAGCTTTGCCTTGCAAGAGCGATCTACAAAGGCGCGCCGTTCATCGTTCTGGACGAACCCACAGCCTCCCTCGACCCCATTTCTGAACATGACATCTACACTAAATTCAACGGCATTGTCGGCACGCGGACTGCGGTCTATATTTCCCACAGACTGTCCTCCTGCCGCTTCTGCGACGAGATAACCGTTATGGAGGACGGCACCGTTGCCGAGCGCGGTACCCACGATTCTCTTATCGAGGCGGACGGGGTCTACAAGGCGCTTTGGGAGGCGCAGGCGGAATACTACAAGGATACCGCGGGAGACCTGTACGCCTGATCTTTACACGATCATTCATGTGGAGAAAGAACTGATATTAACATTTACTTCATTGATTTTTGGAAAAAATATGCTATAATGTAATAAAACGATTGGCTATTAATCAGGAAAGGAATGTATCCCACATGAATAAAAAGAACAGAAAACAGATCTATAATCTGACCCTTGCGGCGATGTTCCTTGCAATAGGCTTGCTTCTGCCGTTTCTGACAGGACAGATCAAGCAGATCGGCAGTGCGCTGCTGCCGATGCACATTCCCGTAATTTTATGCGGACTTATCTGCGGCTGGCAGTACGGTCTCGGAGTAGGCTTTGTTCTCCCTCTGCTTAGGTACGCTATGTTCGGTATGCCGATTCTTTTCCCCACGGGGATATCTATGGCGTTTGAGCTTGGAACTTACGGCTTCGTTGTGGGATTTCTGTACTTTCACTCACGCTGGAAATGCGTTGTCGCACTGTACCGCTGCATGATAATTGCAATGCTGGCGGGACGTGTGGTCTGGGGCATTGTGCAGGCTATCCTGCTCAGTACGGCAGAAAACCATTTTACGATGGAAATGTTTATTGCGGGAGCGCTCCTCAATGCGATACCGGGAATAATTTTGCAGCTTATTTTAATCCCCGCTATAATGATCGCGCTGAACCGCACGGGACTTGTACGGTTTACAAATAATCCTGCGCCTGCTGAAAATTCGGAGAACTGACAATGGAAAAAGCAATAGCCGCAGTCCTGCGCGAAATCGAAACCAGAAACAAGCCGCTGCTGATAGCCGTGGACGGCAGATGCGCTTCGGGAAAGACTACCTTTGCAGCGGCTCTGGAAAAAGAGCTGGGCTGCGCGGTGATACATACCGACCACTTTTTTCTGCGTCCAGAACAGCGGACTGAGGAGCGTCTGAACGAGGCGGGAGGAAACGTTGATTACGAACGTCTCAGAGAAGAGGTAATGCTTCCGCTTTTGTCGGGAAAGACTTTTTCCTATAGGAAATTCGACTGCGGGGAAATGAAGCTTTCCTCTGAGATAGATGTAAAGCCCACACCCGTTACGGTCATTGAGGGTTCCTATAGCTGCTGTCCCGCGCTTTGGGAGTATTACGGTCTGCGGATATTTATGACAGTAGACCCGCAGGAGCAGCTAAGGCGTATCGAGCTTCGCAACGGAAGCGAGGCGGCGGTACAGTTCCGCGAACGCTGGATACCCCTGGAGGAAAAATATTTTACCGTCTGCAAAATACGTGAGCGGTGCGACCTTGTGTTTGACAGCGGAAGTTTGTAAAAAGAAACTGTGCCAATAAATAATTACCGATATTTTACGGTTGAAAGCTATTGCATGATACAGCCAAAACAGGCTTCGGGCGGAATTTGATTTTCCGTTCGGAGCCTGTTTTTCTATTGTACGGCATACTTTTGTGCAAAGCGCACAGTGTGTTCTGAATGGGTGCGCTATTATATTTTTACAGCAGTTTTGCAAGACTTTGAAAAACTGTCCACGGGGCAGCCATGCATTCGGCACAATTGCTTCCGATAAAGGAAATTCCAATAACATTCCCATATATTGTGGGTTGAAATTTTCCTAAATACAAGATATAATATATACAGAAAGCAGAGAAATTAAATGGCTTTCAAAAAACGGAAAACATTGAAATGCCGTCAAGGAATTCAGAACATATTTTAAAACAGGGATCTGCGTCCGCATTTGTACGTAAAAGGAGACACACGGATAAATGAGATAAATATCGGAAATTTCCTGTTTATTTTATGGGAACCGGCGCGCTTTTTGCGGCAGTCCAATGATTTTCGGAGAATTATTTTAGGAGGTACAACAAAATGAAAAGGACTTTGAAATGCGTCATAGCCCCAGTCGGAGCGGCTGCCATCGCCGTAGGAACAGCAGTTCCCGCAAGCGCGTTCAGCTTCGGCAATTTTAACATAAGCACAAGATGCCCGTCAAGCTCGAATTCAAACACAAATACAAACTCGAATAAGGGTTCGTGCGGGTTATTCGGCAGCAACGATATCAACAGCCTGTTCCAGAATTATTCTTCCTGCTTTGACATTCTTAAAAATTACGGCATAGAGCTTCCCGACTGCTACGGCAACAGCTGCACGGGCGGCGTAGGCAACAATTCTTCGGGAAGTCAGAACAACGGCGGCAGCGTCCAGAAGCCGAACAGCAACAATTGTCCCGGCGGAAACTGCATACAGAAGCCCACCGACAAGAACTGGCCCGGCGGAGACTGTGTTCAGCATCCGCCCGATAACGACTGCCCCGGCGGACTCTGAGTGCCGCATCACCGCGATAACAATTGCCCCGGCGGAGTCGGAGTG
>CAMWVO010000390.1 GCA_947177695.1 uncultured Clostridia bacterium | reverse complement strand
AATTGAAGGAGATTATGAGAAGTGTATTGAAATCGGATATTCGATATATAATGGTTATTATAAAACGGTAACAGCGGAGATTTTTCTCCGATATGATACAACGTCGGGCGGGGAGCGCCGTTCCGATGATATTTTCAGCGAGGGAACGTATGTTTTACGGTGAGAGGATACTTTTGAGTATCGACCGACGGTACGGGGGTAACTCTGTCCGTAACGCATTGCGCGGCTGAAAATATCGCCGCGCGGAAAGAGGTATCATTATGAAAAACACAAATGTACGAAAGCTCTGTATGGCGGCGTTTCTGACAGCGCTGGCGGTCGTGGGGTCAATGTTCTCATTCCCGTTTCTGGGCGCGAATTGCTCACCGATACAGCATATGGTGAATATTATCGCCGGCGTGTACTTAGGTCCGTGGTGGGCTATGGGTTCGGGATTCTGCGCTGCGCTCATACGAAATATCACGGCGCTTGGTTCGCCGCTGGCATTCCCGGGGTCTATGGTCGGGGCGTTTCTGTCGGGCGTTATGTACCATTGGATATTAAAGGGCAAGCCGCTTGCCGTAAGACTTATTTCGGCGTATCTCGGTGAACTTTTCGGAACGTCCGTACTCGGCGGAATGCTGTCATACCCGATAGCGCTGCTTATTATGGGCAACGAAAAAGCAACGCTGTTCGGATTCGTATTCCCGTTCTTTGTATCTTGCGTTGTCGGAACGGTCATTGCTGCGGTGCTCGTCACCACATTGAAGCGCGTTAAAGCTCTTGATAAGCTGTTGGGCAATGACGGCGAAGCTCAAAAAGTAAAATTCGATATCGATATCAATGTAGGATCATAACGATAAAAGCGCGCTCCGTATAAAGAGCGCGCTTTAAATTATATTTTGACCGCCGATCAAACGGTATCCGCTTCTTTGACTGTCCTGTGAGTTTTACGCGTAGAACCTATCAGCCGCAGCATTACCGGTTTTTTGTCGAAGATCAGTTTAAACACCAACACTCCGAGTATGCCGACTACCACCAACTCACCAAAAGCAACTGTCAGCATATTGAACCACAACGGAGCCTCGGCAAATACCACTGTCACTTCGATGCCGACAATAATGCCGTTGCTGACTACCGGAAGCAGCGCCGCGAGATATATGTTTCTCATATAGTACATAGGAACAACCGCGATAGCCGTTGCGATTGAACCGACAACGACATCAAGAAGTCCCAGAGGACTGAACAGGTTGGCGATAGCACAGCCTAAGATAAGCGCGGGCGCGTAGTCCTTTCGGTAAAAGCACAGCAGCACCAGGATCTCCGATAAACGGTATTGGATACCTCCGTATGACAGCTCCGATGTCAGGACGGTCAGCACCGCGTACATTGCCGCGACCATAGCCAGCCGCGTCAGGTTTTGGACATTGAAAATCTCTTTTTTCTGCATAAAAAAATCTCCTTGTTTTTTAACGGTGGTTAGGCAAAGAAAACACCGTATTAAATTTTGCGGTTATGTAAATAACTCACAAAAAGTATTCTATCATATTTCTCGGAAAAAATCAAGAGGGTTTAAAAATTTTCTTTAAGATAACTTGAAATATATACTATTATAATGTATAATGTAAAAAGAATAATTTTTGGAGATGACAGCAATGATAATAAGGAAATATATGGAAAAAGACTTAGCGGAAATGACCGCGGTATGGAACGAGGTAGTCCGTGACGGGATTGCCTTTCCGCAGGAGAACGAGCTTGACGAACAGTCGGGACGGGAGTTTTTTGCCGCGCAGAGCTATTGCGGAGTAGCCGAGGAGAACGGTAAGATCATCGGGTTGTACATACTGCATCCTAACAACGTCGGGCGGTGCGGACATATCTGCAACGCCAGCTACGCCGTTTCATCAAAGCGGCGCGGTCGGCATATCGGCGAAGCGCTTGTTAAGGACTGTTTAGAACAGGGCAAGGCGCTTGGCTTTCGGGTATTGCAATTTAACGCGGTAGTCGTGACCAACGTTCATGCGCGGCATTTGTACGAGCGGCTCGGGTTCAGGCAGCTCGGAACGATACCAGGCGGATTTCGGCTGATTGACGGAAGCTATGAGGATATCTGCCCTTATTATAAGGTATTGTAAACGGGACAAATCTTGGCAAGCAAAGTCGGGAAACGGTTTTCGGAATATGGTATACTGTGTTTACAGCGGGAGGCGATACTATGGAATGGGCTAAAGCAATAAGCACGGCTATCGGATATATCGAAGAAAACATTACCGAAACCTTAACACCCGAAGATATCGCGCGGCAGGTCAACATTTCTCCCTTTTATTTCCAGAAGGGGTTTGGTATGCTGTGCGGATTCACGATAACCGAATATATACGAAACCGCAGACTTGCTCTCGCCGCGGAGGAGCTGACAAGCGGCGCAACGGTTATCGACACGGCAATAAAATACGGTTACGACTCGCCCGACAGCTTTGCCAAAGCCTTTTACCGATTTCATGGAGTGACGCCTTCAATGGCGCGGAAAAATCTAACGATGCTAAAGGCTTTCGCGCCGCTGAAAATCAAATTATCATTGGAAGGCGGTTATACCATGGATTACAAAATCGTAAAAAAAGAAAGCTTCATTGTTATGGGAACATTAAAAAAGTTCACCTACGAAAATGCCAAATCGGATATTCCTAAGTTCTGGCAGGAGCATTATAAAAACGGATACGGGAAATACGTCTGCGGAATGTTCGGCGTGAACATTGACGTATCAATGGGAAACAGCGAATTCGACTATATGATCGCGGACGCATACAATCCGAGCGTTGATATTCCCGAGGGCTTTATAACAAAGACTGTTCCGGCGTTTACATGGGCGGTATTTCCAATAAGAGGAGCAATGCCCGACGCTTTGCAGGACGTGAATAAAAAGATCTTTTCGGAATGGCTGCCCGCATTGAAGGATTACGAAATTGCGGCGGGATATAGCA
>CAMWVO010000389.1 GCA_947177695.1 uncultured Clostridia bacterium | reverse complement strand
TATTATATCTGCTCAGAATGCCGCAATAGGCAATACAAAACTGAACCATAAGCTCCTTCTTGGAATCATGAGCAATAAGAGCAATGTTCATTTCCAAAACCCCTCCGTGTCCGGTTCGGTATGAATTAGTCTATTTTTATTGTAAGCGGAACGTCCTGACCGTCAATGCGCGCCGCTATGGCAGAGTACGCCTTGAAGCCGCCGCACGTCGGAGGCAGAGCCTCACCCTTAGCGCCGCATATCTTGATGTTCACGTCCTCGGGAACAACGCCCACGAGCGGAATTCCAACCGCGTCCATTACCTCGTCGAGATCATACAGGATCTCCTCGTTCTTGAAGTTATCGCTTACCTTATTGATAACGAGCCGCTGATTGATACAATTCTTCACATATAAAAAGTCCGACAGCATTTGTCCGTCGCGCACGCACACCGTATCGGGAGTAGTTACCATAAGAATAAGATCGGCAGCCTTTATAACGCTGAACACCGAGCTTCCGATACCCGCCGTATCAATGATTATGTAGTCAAAATGCTCGCGCATTTCCTCGCACACGCCCATGATCTTCTCCGGGTTGATGTCGATAAACGGATTTCTGGTCGCGCAGACCAGCGACAGATTAGGCACTCGATCCACCTTTGTGGTGGCGGTGAGAATATCGATCTTCCCCTCAAGATATTCGCCTATATCGTGCTTTACCCTGTCCTTGATCCCCAACATGATGTCCAGGCAGCGCAGACCGAAGTCCAGCTCCACGAGCAGCGTCTTGTGCCCGAGAGTTGCCAGTCCGGTCGCGACATTAGCGGACGTGGTGGATTTGCCGGTTCCGCCCTTGCCTGCTGTAACTGCAATTATCTGTGACATAGTATTTCCCCTCTCAACATTACGGCAATGTTATCTTAATGCCCAATGCCATGAACGTTACTCACAATTTAAAATACCCTGTATATATTTTAGCACAAAATTCGGAATATGAAAAGAGTTTTTTTCTCTAAACACAAAAAATTGTGAGATTACTTGATTTTATGGTTGTTTTTTTGTGCACTTTTCACAAAGAAATGTGTAAAAAATGAGGTAAGAGCTCACTTGCGCACCCTTACCTCAGAGCGTCTATTTAAAGTATCGTAATGGGCTGACCCTTTTCATCGTAGTTGGTGGATATCTTTCCGGTAACGTATGCCTGGATAACGTTCGCGGCAAGCACCTTGGTAAACTCGCCCTTTTCGAGATAAAGCCCGAAAGCTATCTCGGGATTATCCGCGGGGTAAAATCCGATAAGCGCGGAGTTTGTAACGTCGATCGCCGCCTCGGGAGTACCCGTCTTGATAGCGACGTTCTCCTTGCCTATGCCGAGATGATCGAACGGATTCACCCAGCCTGCGCCGTCAATAAGGAAAGAGACCTGCGTCGCCGCGACCTGCTTCATACCGTCATGAACAGCGAGCATATATTTGTCCATATTCGTTTCTTTGGAGAAGTCCTCCGCCACTGCCGCGTCCTTATCGTAGAGCTTCTCGGTAAAGTCGTAGTTGTACACGGACTTGACGATATGCGGCTCGAGACGAACGCCGTTATTGGCGATCGTAAGCGCCTGAACCGCAAGGTGCATCGGCGTCAGAGCCGTTTCGCACTGACCGATACCCGCCTGTACGATATTACCCTCGTTCCACTCGTAGCCCATTTCCTCATAAAGCTCCAGCGAACTCATTTGACCCGGATTCATATTCAGCTCGAAGCCGAGATCCTTGCCTACGCCGAATCTGCCCGCCCAATACGCGAGCCTGTCAATACCCAATCTGCGTGCGGTCTCGTAAAAGAATATGTTGCAGGAGACGCGCAGCGCTTCTCTCACGGGGATAGGACCCGAGTGACCGTAACCCAGACAGGACGGAGTATACCCCACGTAATAGTGATAATCCTTTGTGCAGTTGATCTTCTCCTCGGGGGTGATAACGCCCGCTGCCATACCCGCCGTCGCGGTTATCGTCTTGAACGTCGAGCCGGGGCGGTATTCGCCGAACAGCGCGCGGTTGAACAGCGGAGCGTTCGGACGGTTGAGGACTTCTTCATAATCCTTGAGCATATCGTTGATGTCGTAGTTCGGGTAAGACGCCGCGCCGAGCAGTCCGCCCGTCTTTACGTCCAGAACCACTATCGCGCCCGACGTACAGCCCTTTCCGCGGAGCTTCGCGTCGTATTTTTCCGTGTAATACGGGGAATTCAGATACTTAATGTGGTATTCCAGCATATCCTGGAGAAGCATCTGATAGTCGGCATCTATTGTCAGCATTATCGACTTGCCCGCCACGGGCTCCTGAGTTACTTTGTCGGCAATACCAACGCCGTTGCCGTCACGGGTTATGGTACGCACGCCGCGCTTTCCGCGAAGCTCGCTCTCAAGAGCCTGCTCCACGCCGCTGAGCCCGATCGTGTCGTTCAGCAGATAACCGTCAAGCTCCTCGTACTTCTCCGCCGAGATAGGTCCTACCGTTCCCCTCAGATGCGGCGCGACCTCGCCGTCAAGGTACTGCCGCTCCCAGCTTTCGGTAATGTCCACGCCCCTCATAAGAGCGCTCAGCTCCTTAAGCTCCATTACGGTGCTGTCCTTGATATCGCTCGCGAGCACGAAAACGGTATTGTACTCGGAAAAATCCTTCATGACCATCTCGTAGCGCACGCCCGCAATGGCGCGGCGCATTTTCTCGTCGTACTTGTCGCTTATTCCGTATTGGTCATAGAGTTGGTAAATGCAGTTTTCAACGGTGGAATAGCTGCCTATTTCGAGCCTTTCCTTTAGCGTTTCGATAGCCGCGGAGCGCGATTCGTCGAACTTATAGGGCTGCGGTTTGCTGATCGGCAGCGAATCGTTCCACTTCTCGTTATTCTTTTCGAGAACCGTCAGAACACGGTAGATTATCTCGTTCTGCTCGCTCTCGGTAGTGTCCACCATGAGCGAAGAATGCTGAAAGTTTATGTTG
>CAMWVO010000388.1 GCA_947177695.1 uncultured Clostridia bacterium | reverse complement strand
TGATGTTGTCAGGAAAATTTTTTCTCTTGGCAGTTTTGTCTCTTATTTTGTATTGATGCTACATTAATTTTATATATGTAAATCTGGAGCAGGAAAATTTTCAGATATATCTTTACGATCCACAAAATATCAACACACAGAATTCCAAATATCTCACAACGGTAAACAGCCGTGCAGAACTGGAAAACATCTGTATGGACAGGACTTCCGTCGGCGTTGATTTTTCGGAAAATACTCCTGAAATTTATATGCTTTCATCGGGACTTGATACTATGGATAATTACCGTGCATTATGGGCGGAAACTGTTTTATCGGGAGAAACAAAAAGCAAATCCGAAATAATCGGCATGTACAATAAGGAACAAAAAAGCCGACGAGAAATTACTGCGGAATTTTTGTTCTTTGAAATATCAGCTGTCGGATTTCTCGGACTTGCCTCAGTGCTTTTTAAGGAAAAGTCAATGGGAGTTATTCGTGTTCACGGCATTCTGCCTGTAAGCAAAGCCGCATTTATTTTGTCAAAATTGCTTCTGCTGTTAGCTTCGGATTTGGCTTTTACCGCGCTGCTTACATTTATAAATGTCGGCATAGCTGAGGGGATTTCCATACTTCCGTCAGTACTTATTCAGGCGGGAATTTTATCGCTTATTATGTCGCCTATAGGGTTTTTCTGTGCAGTATGGCTGCCCGATTTCAAGCAGTTTTCATTGTTTTACCTGATACTTGCCGTATTTATCACAACGCCTGTTTTTCTTGTGGGACAAACAGGTGTAAAATGGCGGTGGATCGTTTTTCACCCCATGTACCATTTGTTTTCGGCAATTAAGTCCGCATATTTCGGTTCACCCGTAACTTCATTGCTTTATTATTTTATATGCTTTGCAGTTATCGCAATGCTGTTCTGTGTGGCATATCAAACATTATCCCGTGAAATGAAAAAGGAGGGGTAATTATGCAAAGATTAAAATATCAAATCAAAAATATACGCGGCGATAAAATGTGCATAATGACATTTCTTTTGCCTGTTATTGTAGGAATTGCAATTAATTTTCTGTCTGGGATAAGCCTGCAAAGCATTGGTGAAATATCCTTTGGAACAGTAAAAAACGATTTGCCGTCAGAAGCGGCGGAGTGGCTTCAAAGTATTGGAAATATATCCGAATACGAAAATGTTTCGGAGCTTAAAGAAGAGATAAACGACCCGTCCACTCAAACGATCGGTGTGCTTAATTCCGAAAATGAAATACATATTCTTGTTTCGGGAGATGAGCTTGAATTATATAAAACCGCTGGTGGAATTTTGACAAATCTTTATGATAATCGTTTAAACAAAGCGGATTATGTAAAAAATATTATTCCCGTACATTCAAGCGACGGCGGTTTTAAATCAATTTTAATTGCAATTACATTGGTAACAGCAATGTTTATGGGCTGTACATTCAACACTATGAACATTATAGGCGAAAAAGAGGACGGCGTTGCATTCATAAATAAAATTCTTCCAATGACCGCACGAACGTACATTGCACAAAAAACAATTTTAGGATTTATCGGCGGATTTTTATCTACTGTAATCACTGCTTTGATTTGCATACGAATTGACATCAGGCAGCTTATTCCTTTGATTTTTTTGATTGTTTTATCAGCGTATATTGCGGCGTTAATTGGTTTGTTTATTGGATATTTTTCATCGGGATTAATGGTTGGAATTGTTTATATAAAAATCGTGATGATAATGTTTTTGGCACCGCCAATTGTATTTTATCTTATGATTCCCGCTGGCAGTATATTGCATTCTCTATCCTACTTAATTCCTTCAAGTGCAGCGTTTTACGGAATAATGGATTTGCTTAACGGTCAAACAAATACGCTTGGGCTCAACATTGTGATTTTACTTATTCACTCGATACTGCTTAGCTGTTTGTACTTGTTTTTGCATACAAGAAGATTGAAACAGTAATAAAATATTTTTCCGTACAGCTTTCGGCGGCTTTGGTTTCAAAGCTGCCGCTTTTTATATATGCTATATGTAGCGTTTTTGACATCATCACAATAATTGGGGGATTATTCTTGAAACAATATTTTTATATAAACTATTATAAATGTAATCTGTTAAAAAAATCAATTTTGACATAGAGAATTTGTTTGCAAATTCAATCGACAAAATTCAACATATTTATTCAAATCGTAAATGCAATTCTGTGTTTGCGATTTTTCTTTTTGCAGGCTGCCGTTCACCACCTATCCAAAATTTTTTTCAAGGCTAAAAAATATTTTGGAGGAATTTAAAATGGTATACAATAGTTTAAAATCATATTGGATATGGCGCAGAAAAAAGGAAGCAGAGGAAAAAGAGTGGCGTGCATTGGGTGTAGACGAAAACATTATTGCAGAGCTTCACGACTTTGACAGGATTGCGTACAATTCTGATGACAGGTTTTACAAGCGGCTTTATGATGTTGGTGATTTCTACGAGGAAATTATTGAAGATAAAAGTCAGCGTGAGGTCACAACCGTTGAACAGCTTTTGGACGATGTTGAAAATCCTGCAATGTACAAAATTTTGAAAAAGACCAGCGAGAAAACTTTACAAATACTTCTGATGAGAGTAAGGGGTTACTCGGTAAAAGACATTACGGAAATTTTACATCTTTCCAAAACGTCCGTTTATAAACGAATAAAAAATGTTCGTGAAAAGCTGAATAAGGTTAGGTAAAACGTTTTATACTTATTGCATTTTTGCTCCAATTTCTATTTTGGAATGGGAGCATTTTTATATAAAAACTACATAACAGCATATTTGATTTTATGCAAAACACCAAACTTTTACGCAGAGGTTTAAAAATCATTTTTATAAATCCGTATAGTGCAGAGCAATACGAGAGGAAGATTTATATAGCAATTTATCATTTTAACGTTAAAATAGTAAGCCGTGGAAAAGGTGCAAGTGCGGTCGCTAAAGCCGCATACATATCGGGCG
>CAMWVO010000387.1 GCA_947177695.1 uncultured Clostridia bacterium | reverse complement strand
CGAGACGAGAAAAAGCTTCTATACCGACATTGCACGAAAGGCTGAGCCTTTACCCTTGCCGCCGTCTATAGAGGTGGCGGCATAATTTTATTTCCGAGAAGAGAAAAAAGCTTCTGTACCAACATTGCACGAAAGCTTAAAGTGGTTTGTTAAAAATAACAGACCGCTTTTTTATTTTATTGTTGTCCTATAATCGACAGTTTTTTAAGCCGCCGCGCTGTATAATTAAACTGTCAAAAACAAACGTAAAGCTGCGGGTGGTTTTATGTACATATACGTTGATATTCTTATTATTACAAATATTTATGCAAATTTTTTTCTGCTGAAAACCACGGCGCGGCTCACGCATACTCCGCTGAGGAACGGCAAATGCATTTTGGGAGCGTTGGTCGGAAGTCTGTTTTCGCTGATAATACTGCTGCCTCCCATGAGCTCTCTACTGCTTTTAGCAGTACGGATACTGTCGGCGGTGATGATGATAACGGTGACTTTCGGCGGCGGAAGCTCTCCGCGTGAGCTTTGCAGAACAGGAATGATCTTCTTTCTGGTATGCTTTGTTTTCGCGGGAATAGAGTACGGTCTGGCAGTCCTGTCAGGAGGCAGGAATATGCTTTGGCATAACTCCACGCTGTATGTGAACATCTCGCTGCTGACGCTGGTCGTATCCACTATCGTTTCCTACGGGGCGATATGCCTGTTCCGATACTACATGGACGGAAAAAATTCCTCGGACGTTGTCTATGACCTGATAATCACGAAAGATAACAAGACCGTATCCGTCAAAGCCGTCGGTGACACCTGCAATAATCTTACCGACGTATTTACGGGAAAGCCCGTTATTGTATGCGGAATGGAAAGCCTGTCCCCGCTTTTAGGTGAAAATATACCTGCGGAGAACCTTACGGGCGGAAAGGGCTGGCGGCTTATCCCGTTTTCCACAATACACTCGGACGGTATGCTGCCTATATTCAAACCCTCGGAGGTAATTGTCAAAAACTCCGAAAACGGCTCTGCACGGTCTGCGGACGTATATGTAGGCGTGGTGGACAAGGAAATGGAACACGCTGTTTTCAATCCAAAAATACTGAAATAACTATCTGAAAGGAATGGCTTACAATGAATATCCGTGAAAAAATCACAAATATGATCAAACGTATTATTTTCGGTAAAAGATACGGAAAAATTTTTTACATAAACGGTCCCGAAACTCTCCCCGCTCCCCTTTCAAGGACGCAGGAGGAGGAAGTGTTCCTTATGCTGGAAACCGACGAGGAGAATGCGCGGCGCATTCTGATCACCCACAATCTCCGTCTCGTGGTATATATTGCCAAAAAATTCGAGTCCACCGGTATCGGTATCGAGGATCTTGTTTCGATAGGAACGATCGGACTTATCAAGGCGGTAAAGACCTTCTGTCCAAGCAAAAACATCAAGCTTGCAACATATGCCTCGCGGTGCATAGAAAATGAGATACTGATGTTCCTGCGCAAGTCCAGCCAGTACAAAAACGAAATTTCCATTGACGAGCCGCTGAATATTGACTGGGACGGCAACGAGCTTCTGCTGTCCGATATCCTCGGTACGGACGAGGATACCGTCAACGGAAATATCGAAAACGAGGCTGAGAAAAGCATACTCCTTGAAGCGGTGGAACGGCTTCCCGAACGGGAAAAATGCATTATGAAAATGCGCTTCGGACTTGTGGACGGCAAGGAAAAGACCCAGAAAGAGGTCGCCGACATCATAGGCATATCGCAGTCCTACATATCGCGACTGGAAAAACGCATTATCAAAAAGCTTCGGAGGGAGCTTGAAAAGGTGATAACATAATTTCCAGTTTTTGTATCGTGCAAAAATGAATATTAAAAACGGCTCCTGACAATAATTTTAGTAATATTATCGTCGGGAGCTAAAATTATGTACTACAATAAGGTTGATATAAGCGGCGTGGACACGTCCAAGCTTACAGTTTTAAAGGAAGCGGAAAAGCTGGAGCTTCTGAAGCTGTGCAAAAAAGGCGGCGCCGAGGGCAAGGAAGCCCGCAAAAAGCTTATTAACGGAAATCTTCGGCTTGTACTGAGCGTTATCCAGAAGTTCATCGGACGTGGCGAAAACGCCGACGATCTGTTTCAGGTGGGCTGCATAGGACTTATGAAAGCCATCGACAACTTCAACACCGAGCTGGACGTCAGATTTTCCACATACGCCGTGCCAATGATATGCGGAGAGGTCAGACGCTATATGCGCGACAACAATCCGATACGGGTAAGCCGTTCTCTGCGCGATCTGGCGTACAAGGCAATGCAGGCAAAGGAACAGCTTATCAACAAAAACCAAAAGGAGCCCACCATCAAGGAGATTTCGGAGCTTATCGGAGTAAAGCAGTCTGACGTGGTTCTCGCCCTTGAAAGCATTACCGACCCCATTTCTCTGTACGAGCCTGTGTACTCGGACGCGGGAGACACGCTTTATGTTCTGGATCAGGTGGGAGACAAAAACGACGACTCCAATTGGCTGGACGAGATATCCCTGAAAGAAGCGATAAATCTGCTTCAGCCGCGCGAAAAGAACATTCTGTACCTGCGCTTCTTTCTCGGAAAAACTCAGGTGGAGGTTGCAAACGAGATTGGCATATCGCAGGCGCAGGTATCAAGGTTGGAAAAAAATACTCTCGGAAAGATCAAGGGGCAGATATAACACATACGAACAAAACGTACCGAAAATCAGACGAATAATGATACGGAAGTATCTTTCGTCTCGGAAGAACTTTTACCATTACCGGCACTAATTACGGCGGCATGGGTAAAGGCTCAGCCTTTTTCGGTACGTTTTTTTAGGTTCTCTTCCCTGTTGGTAAGCATTCAGATTACAGTTTGGATATTAGTATTACAAATTGGTAAATTCTATTGAAATAATTTGCTAAAACCTATATACTTTTATTAACAAACTATTCGGCGGGAGTATTTTTATGAAAAAGCTTGCGATTATCTTG
>CAMWVO010000386.1 GCA_947177695.1 uncultured Clostridia bacterium | reverse complement strand
CAGCACCTCGTAGCTTTCGACCGTCCATTTTGCGACGGCTTCCGTGCCGATAAGCACAAGACCGTTTCCCATGCGGACGCTTTCGCCCTCAAGATATCCCGCCAAAACCTTGTTTCCTGACATTCCCACACAACCTTTCCGTTGGATTTTACAAATATATTATACATCATATAATATCATATGTCAATAGGCAAATAAAAATTTTTTCCTGTCCGATGCAACCTTTCGCCTCTCTGCGGTGTGTTTCTTTAAAGGAACATTAAAAGGAGCGATAAGTATGCGAAGATACATAAAAATAATCATTTCGGCGGCAATGTGCCTGGCGGCGGCAATGCTGTCCTCCTGCGGAAAGCAGCCGCAAAGAGAACTTGACGAGGACGGCAGGACTATCCTCTACATCGCCCGTCCCGCCGACGAGGGGGACACCTACTATGCGGGCGTCCTAAAAGGCGAGATGAACAGGCTCGTCTACGAATTCAACCACAAAAGCGAAAAATATGTAATCAAGGACAAGTACTACGAAAGCGGCGAAAAGCTTCTGCTGGAGATAATGAGCGGCAGACAGCCCGACTTGCTTTACAAAAGCGAAGTCTGCAACTGGGTGGACTCCTCGCCGCTGTACGGAAAGGGTCTGCTGTGCGACCTGAACGAATTTATTGACGAAAACGGCTTGCGGGACAGGTACGTACAGTCTGTTCTTGAAGCCATGGAGGTGGACGGAAAGCTGTACGAAATGCCTTACGATTTTATGTTTGTGGCTTCGATGGTAAGGGCGAAGGACTGGGGAGACGACAAGGACACCTCCTTTGAGCATATCATCGAAAAAAGCAGGGAACTGGGCTTCTCCGCGCCTGTGGACATTTCCATCCATTTCTATGATGCGGAAAGTTTTACGCCTTATGTGTGCGACAACTTTATTGACTACGGCAGCGGAACGTGCAGTTTTGAAAGCGAGGAATTCAAGGAATATATGACATTCAGGAAGCAGTGCATTGACGCTGCGCTGAGGATCGCTCCCGACGGAAATTTCTACGATATGTTCCATAACGGCGACGCGCTGATGATGTCGACCTCATACACCGGCTTATGGAATTTTGAGTATCTTACGACAGAATATGTTGGAGAAGAAGTAAAATTCGTGGGTCTGCCCTCCGGCAAAGAAAATTCCGTAACCGTCCTGCCTGTGCTGAGTTTTTCGGTTTTCAAGGGTTCGGAAGAAGCGTATGATTTCATAGACTACGCCACGTCCTATGAAGCCTACAAGGACGAGAATACTTTTACGACGAAAGGAGTATGTCTGCCGACGAACGAGGAGGTACTCCGCTATATGGCGGAGCAGTACTACGACGGTACGTTTTCGATGTACGACAGCTTTGACGAAAATGCACGGGAGGCTTTCATCAGGGAGACCTACCGTGTGATACGCTCAATAAACGGCGCGGAAAACCGTTTCGACAGCGCGGTGAACGACATTCTGAACGAGGAGACCGCCGATTATTTCGACGGGTCAAAAACCCTTGAGGAGGTCTGCGGGAACATTCAGAACAGGGTGTCGCTCTATCTTTCGGAGCAGTACAGATAGTGCAGAATATTATTAATAAAAAGAAAATGATTTGTGCATTTATCGGTGTTATAATTTTATACAGCAATTACCTATAGGGGCGGACTTGTTCCGCCCCTGCGGATTTTTATACACCGAAAACCAAAGGGGCTGTAAATTCGAAAAATCAAAGATTTTTCGAACTGCGAGTTTTGTTTTCCTCACTGTCGCTCGGAATTTTGCTAACGCAAAACCACAAAACATCGAGAAAGGAGGACACATTTTCCCTAACGGGAAAATGGTCATAAAATGATAATGCTCGGCACTATTGTAAACGCTGCCGCTGTTGTAATAGGCGGAGGAGCGGGAATGATAATAAAGAAAGGACTTAAAGAGGACTTCCGCGATTCGCTTATGAAAACGCTTGGCGTCGCGGTGATTTTTCTCGGCGCGGCAGGAGCAATGCCAGGCTTGCTTGAACTAAAGGACGGAGTTCTCCAGACCCGCGGGACAATGCTTATGATACTGTCCCTGACCCTCGGTATTATCGCGGGGGAGCTTCTTAAAATCGAGGACAGAATGGAGACCCTCGGCGAAAAGCTGAAAAAGCTTGTCCGCGCGGAGGGGGATAATCTTTTCGTGCAGGGCTTTGTCACAAACGCGCTGGTAATATGCGTCGGGGCAATGGCTGTGGTGGGCGCGCTTCAGGACGGCATAAATCACGATCCCTCCACCCTTTTTGCAAAGGCTGTTCTTGACGCTATGATATCCATGGTTTTTGCCGCATCTCTCGGCGTGGGGGTACTTTTCGCAGCTGTACCGCTGTTTCTGTATCAGGGTGCGATAACCCTGCTTTCGGGATTTGCCGCGCCATTTTTCACCGACACGGTGGTAGGAAATCTTTCATACATAGGGAATATTCTGATAGCCGTGGTGGGAGTGAACCTGCTTTTCGGAAAGACGGTAAAGGTGGGAAATATGCTTCCCGCGCTGATATTTGCGGTTATTTTGGGGTACTTTATGTAACCGTACGAACTGTTTAACAGACTTACTTTCGGCGCACTTCGGCGGCGAAGCCGCCGACTAAAGCTGGTCCAGCTGAGCCCAGCTGGCAGAAGTCCAGAGGGCGGAGCCCTTTGGTCGCCGCCCGCAGGCGGCGAAATCCTTTTCGTCCGAAACGGAGCAGGAGGTGAGAAACGGCGAGAGCCGTTTCGAGGAGGGGCGAACACGACCGCCCCTCCTTTTTGCGTCTCTAAGCAAAATTTCCCTTGAAAACAGTCCTGTGGACTGTTTTCAACGAAGCAATACTTTGTTTGGGTTTCCAAGCATAACTATAAGTTTGCTCTGTCCAAAACGTCACACTGTGACGTTTTGGAGATTTACCTTGCTGCGCACCGAAAAAAGGGGGAGCGGTCGTGTCCGCTCCCCCTCGGAATGACTGTCGTCATTCCTC
>CAMWVO010000385.1 GCA_947177695.1 uncultured Clostridia bacterium | reverse complement strand
AGGCTATGCCGCGGGTAAAGGTGGTTTTCCCCGCGCCCAGACCGCCCCTGTAGGCGATAATGTCCCCGCCGCGGAGAAGCTTGCCGATCTGTTCCGCAAAAGCAATTGTCTCTTCGGGAGAAGCAGTGCTGAGGCTTATCATTGATTATCCCCCTCGGGCGTTTCCACGGTTATTATACGGAAGCTTTCGCAGAAAAAATTGATATCGTCGTCCTCAAGGGAGCATACGCGGTAATTCATTCCCTCAAGCCCGCTTGAGCTGCTTTTGACCTTCATTATGTCAAAGCCCGTCAGCGGCGTTTTAACGTCCTTGCAGCCTATCTCGAACCGCCTTACGTTCTCAAAGATGATGTCCGCGGAAAATACCGCAGGCTCCTCGCAGTAAAAGGTCATAAAGAGACTGGGAACCATTTCGTGACGGCTGTTCATAGTACCGTAATATTTGAAATCACCGAACGCGTCGAAGTTGTACCAATAAAAATCGGGAGTGATATCCGTGATCTGCTCGATACCGTACACATCGCGGAAATTCTTTCTCAGACGGCAGTTGTCCTCGGGCAGCACCATTTTTTTCCACATACCGCGGTTGTGGGGCTCGAAGCCCTGTTTTGTGTACCATCTGATAAGGCTGTCCTCGCAGAAAAGCTGAACGTCCAGCTTGTTGTTTCCCGACTGGCAGTAGTACACAAGGCGGGTGACTATTTGTTCGCCTATGCCGCGCTTGCGGTAGTCAGGGCGCACGCATATGCCGCTCATGACCGCCGCCGTAAAGCCGTCGGAGGCAACTCTGCCCAGACCTACCAGCGTGTTGCCGTCGTAAGCGTACACCGAATAAAAGCTGTTTCGGTTAGCTTTTTCGATGTCCTCGTCGGTGTAGCCCGTAAGTCCGTACCAGTTCAGCGCCTTGTAAAGATCAATAACATCGCTGTCGTCTCGCGTTCCGGAAAAGTATTCTATTTCGTCCATTTGTATCACCTTGCCGAACAGCGGCGGCTGTCCTTTCATTATAATTTTTCAGTAATATGGTAAAAATCTCTAAAGTTATTCGTTCACAATTCTTGTTCCCATATTGTCGATGTGAAGCTCGTGGACGTCCCATTTTTCAAGTCCCATTCTGTCAAGAGCAAACCTGAGCTTACCTACGAAAAACTCATTGTCCGCGTCCACTATGGACATCAGGGACGGTCCCGACCCGCTGAGATATGAAGCGTATGCCCCAAGACTGTAGGCAACATCGAAAACCTCCTGCCCGTGGGGGATAAGCTCCATTCGGTAGGGCTGGTGAAGCTTGTCGTTTACGGCGGTACGCAGGTTCTCATACTTTCCCGTAAGCAGGGAAGCCGAGAAAAGCGCGGCTCTGGAAAGGTTATAGACCGCGTCCCTGTGCGGAATTTCCTTTGGCAGACAATTTCGCGCCTTTTCGGTTTTCAGCTCGAAGTCGGGGATAGTCACCACGAATTTAAGGGTGGTGTAGACCTCCTGCTTTACCCACTGAACGCGTTTTCCGTCAAATACGGCGGTGACAATTCCTCCCAAAAGCGCGGGAGCGGTGTTGTCGGGGTGCCCCTCTATCTGAGCGGAAAGATCGACCAGATCGTCAACGCCCATAGGCTCGCCCATAAGCTTGTTTGCGCCCATAAGTCCCGCGATAATGCACGCGGAGGAGCTTCCCAGTCCGCGGGCTATGGGGATATTGTTTGTCTGACGGATATTAAGCCCGGAAAGCTTTCGTCCGCATATATCGTAAAGAATGTGAGCCGCGTCGTAGACAAGGTTTGAAGCGTCTGTGGGAATTTCCGTTCCGTCCATACTTTCAATGTGTATACCGTCGGCTTCCTCCATGTCAACGTAGTTGTAGTAGTTCAAAGCAAGTCCCAGCGCGTCGAAACCCGCGCCCAGATTTGCGCTTGTTGCGGGTATCTGAATTTTTATCATTTTATCGGTATTCCTTTCAGGCGTGTTATTCCAGTTCGAGAACGCGTATCTTTCCAAGCACCTCGCCGCCTATAGCTTCAAGCTTAGAGTCAAAGTCACGCTCTTTCATTGCGGGGGAAATAAACGCAAGCTCGTCTGCGGGCTGACCGTCTCTTGAAAGGTACTCCACCGTGCCGAACGCTTCGGAAATCTTTTCCGCGGGAACGCCTTTTACCCTTACGTAAACCGAAACAATGTCGTCCTTGTAGTCGGCGATAAAGCTGTCGTCGGAGCTGTCCTCCCAAGTCTGGGAAATGGAGGTCTCCGTCATCTTTGCCACGTCTACAATGTCAGCAACGATCGCGCTTGCTGTGGGAATTTTTCCTGCGCCTCTGCCGTAGAACATTACCTCGTCAACCGCGTCGCCGTAGACCATAATGCCGTTGAAAACGTCGGAAACATGGGAAAGCTGATTATTGCTGCAAACAAATGCAGGACGTACTATCGGCAGTATCTTTCCTCCATCGGTGCGCTTTACCGAGCCGATAAGCTTAACCGCACCGCCCCAGCTTTCGGCGTACATAACGTCCTCAAGGGTAACGGCGGAAATTCCCTCGCAGTGTACCCATTTGGGGTATACGTGCTTTCCGAAAGCGAGGGATGCAAGTATGCATATCTTGCGGCAGGCGTCGTGACCCTCCACATCGGCGGTGGGATCCTGCTCCGCGTAGCCAAGCTTCTGGGCAAGTGCGAGAGCGTCTCCGAAAGCCATGTTTTCGTTGATCATTTTGGTTATGATAAAGTTTGTGGTACCGTTTAAAATTCCCGCAATGGCAGTGATATCGTTAGCCGCAAGGCACTGATGGAGCGGTCTGATTATGGGGATAGCTCCGCCTGTGGAAGCCTCAAACAGGAAGTTGCAGCCGTGCTCCGCAGCGATCTTAAGCAGCTCCGCGCCCTTTTCCGCAACAAGCTCCTTGTTGGATGTTACCACGCGCTTGCCCTTATCCCGCCAGGCCATGACGTAGCCCTAGGAAAATTTCAGTCCGCCGATGACCTCTGCAACAATAGTTACTCCGGGGT
>CAMWVO010000384.1 GCA_947177695.1 uncultured Clostridia bacterium | reverse complement strand
TATTTAAGCCAAATGCGCATTATAGAACCATTTCTTTGTAAATACCTATCTGGTGCGAGTAATGGGACTTGAATTGACGCAATCAGTTTTTTTTACTTTCTCTAAATTCACGTAAATCCCTATTTTACGCCACTTGACGGCGTATGGCTTCTCGTACCTTAACGTAACTTTTAATATGTTTTTGTAAAAATAATGGGCAAATAATGGGTCAAAACCGCAACACTTTTTATGACCAGCCGCTGAAAATCATTTCGGCGGCTGTATCACTTTTTCATTGCAATTTAGACAGAATTTTTGAAATGAAATTTTGTGTCCCCAAAGGACACCACTTTCAAAAAATATACGGTATAATTATTTACAGGCAGTGAAAAATACTGCAAAATTTGTAAAAAGGAGTTTTTATTATGGGAAACGGAATTTTGACAGCGTCGGTAATTGTAGGTACGATCGCGGCAGGTGTTACGGCTGCGCTGCTTAGCGACGATAAGTCAAAAAGGACTGCCGGAAATACGGTACGCA
This sequence comes from uncultured Clostridia bacterium, assembly GCA_947177695.1. Classification (GTDB taxonomy): domain Bacteria; phylum Bacillota; class Clostridia; order Oscillospirales; family Ruminococcaceae; genus RGIG8773. The sequence continues at coordinate 2,480 of CAMWVO010000384.1, read as the reverse complement.
GCAATTTTACGCCCGATGCAATAAATAATTCAAGCGATGAGGAAGAAGCCTTTACCAACGACGAGGACTTCGATTTTGACGTAAAAAAGGGACGCGTTACCCTTGTCAGCTACAACGGAAGCGACAGGATCATCAGGATCCCCGACATAGTAAATGAAATTGCAGACAGCGCTTTCGAGGACTGCTCGGCGGAAATTATTGAAATTCCCGAGGAGGTTGAGAAAATCGGAGACTTGGCTTTTTGCGGCTGTAAAAATCTCAAAAGCGTTACTATGCCATTCAGAATGAAAAAGCTTGGCGCATATGCTTTCAAGGGCTGCGAAGCTTTGGAGGTTATGGAAGTCCCCGAAGATATTGATATTATCGGCGAGGAGACATTTGCGGACTGCACAAACCTTACCGAGATCACGCTGCCGCACAGTCTGAAAAAAATCGAGGATTCTGCTTTCAGCGGTTGTGAAAATCTTGCGGAGATAGAAATTCCAAACAGCGTTAAAAGTATCGGGGAGAACGCTTTCGGCGGCTGCGAAAATATTTCCGTTGAATATGACGGAAATACATACAGGTACGGTCAGTTAAAGTCGCTGTACATAAGGGTAAATTGTCAGTAAATTAGGAGATTTTACTATGTTTTGTAAAAATTGCGGAAAATTTGTTGAAGCCGACATGACTTACTGTCCGGACTGTGGTCAAAGGGTCGGGGAAAATAATTCGTCAGTAAGTAAAAGTAGATTTTATGACGAAGAAGCCATTAAAATGGAGCAGCAGGGTACCGTATATGACGATGAAGAAGACAGTCCTTTAGGAAAGATTACCAAAACGCTGGCGATAGTTATTGTTACTGCGTTATTTGTCTATACTGTCTATGCTGTATTTTCAGCTTCTGGACTTTTGGGAAAAATCGGAGATTTTTTTGATAGCTTAGGGAACACAGATTCGATAGGCACGTCCGCATACTATAAGGACGATACCGTCAGCGGTGCGTTAAATACATATCTGAATGCACTTATGAGTGATGATTATGAAACATATCTCAAAATCACACACAACAGCGACAGCGACTATAACAAAAGCCTGTTCAACGACCGCAAAAAAGGCTATACAAGCGTTGACAGCGTATCAAACTGGGAGGTAAGGACAAGCACTTTATTCAATTTGGGCGCAAGCGCGGAATATATGGTAGCCGAATATGATTCCGACGGTACTCGAAAAGAAAATTATTCGTTCGTAAACGGCGAGGATTATTCCTACGGACTTGTGTTAATAAAGCATGACTATAACAGCGACACATATTACGTATCCACTCACCAGCGCGACTTTAATTTTCATTATTAATTACTTGCAAAATTCCCTCTAATATGCTAAAATAGTATAAAAAAGGGGGAAGAAATTTGTCCGAGATAATACATAAATCGTCCAGAGGTACAGTTGAAGTATTTGAAGAAAACGGCGAAAAACGTATTCGGCGTACTGTAAATGCGGAACTACCTTTATATGAAACGCTGAAAAATTCCGAGTGCAAATATCTTCCCAAAATTTATTCGGTGGATATTGCAGAAGGCAAAACTGTTGTCACCGAGGAATTTATTTCGGACAAAAATCTCCTTGCCGCAAATCTAAACGAAAAACAGGTCATACGTGCAATGGTACAGCTTTGCGCTGCGCTGGACTTTATCCATGGTCTTGGAATTATCCACCGTGACATTAAGCCCTCGAATATTTTGCTTTCGGAGAACGGAAATATCCGCCTTATTGACTTTGAGGCGGCTCGCTTTGTCCGTGACGACAAGGACAGGGACACACGTTATCTTGGTACGGACGGCTTTGCTCCTCCCGAACAGTACGGGTTTTCACAGACCGATTTCCGCACGGATATTTATGCAGCGGGTCAGACTATGAAAACCCTGCTTGGAAGTCTTTCCGCAAAGAAAAAATATGCAAAAATAATTCGGAAGTGTACTGCTTTAGACCCTGCCGAGCGTTACCAAAGCGCAAAGGCTCTTGCAGATGCTCTTACCAATAGACGGGAGAAAATTTCTGTTTCCGCAGTTTTGGCGGCAGCGGCGGCTGTGTTGATTTTTACGGCGTTTGTACCGAAAAAAGTTCCTGCGGAAAATATTTCTGATGAAATTGGAATCGTTGCTGAAGCGGAGACTTCCTCTGCGGAAACAACAGCTGTTTCGGAAACGACGTTAATTACTGAAACGACGACGGCTTCCGAAACATCAATTGCAGCAGAAACCGCTGCCGAAGCAGAAAGCGTTTCCGAAACATCAAATATTACTGAAACGGAATTTTCTGCAACTACAGCAGTTACCGATGAAAACGGTTTTGCTCACTTTACCCTTACAGCCGCTGTGCCTGAGTATCCCTCCGGGTCGCAGTACTATATTATTGATCTGAATTTTTCCAACGGAGACGGAGCCGAGCATAACGGATACGCTGAAACTGAATGTATATATGTATTCGATCACGATATA
>CAMWVO010000383.1 GCA_947177695.1 uncultured Clostridia bacterium | reverse complement strand
GACGACGAAGAACCTGAAAACAACGAGAATTAAGAAAGGAAGATAACTATGAAATTTTCAAACACAAATCTTATCACCGAAGAGGTAACGCTTGACGAAAGACAGAAAGCCCTGATCGGGGAAATATCTACCGACTGCATACGCCTGTGGTATACGCTGAATTTTACGGTCACAATATTTGCGGCGGTATTCGCCCTCGCGCTTTCAGGCATAATAACGGTCGGCAGAACTTACGTCTTGGCGGTGCTTGCCCTGTACTTTGTGATAACGTTTCTGTGCCTGTCGGTGTTCAATGTTAAAGCCGCGGCAAAAGGAGTTCTTACCGAATTTATGGGAGTAAAGCTCAACGGCAGAGGACGTGCCGTGACGATTTTCACGTATGTGTTTGCCATGATATATATGGTTCGTGATTATATGACAGGCGGCCGTTATTTCGCGTATTTGGGCATTGACGGGATAATCTTTTTCGGCGTACTTGTTATCATTGGAATAATTTACGATATTATTCTGCTGTACTGCCGCAAAAAGAACAAGGCTGTCAACGAAGAAAGCGAGGAGGAATAATTATGGCTGACAAATCAAGAGAAAGAAACTATGTGGACGCTTTCAGCGACTACGGACTTGACGAGCGGCAGACTGCGATACAGAACAAAATTATGACGAAATGCTTTAAGATACTTTACTACGGCGCGGCACTGCTTTCGGTAATATGGCTTACAGTGCCGACGCTTACGGGACTGCAAATTCCCGCCGAGTATGTCGCCGCAAGCTACTTTTTGCTGGCGGTAATATGCTCAAACGTATATAGTATCAATGCTTCCAGGCACGGAGCAATAAACGGTATTACCGCCACTATGTGGGAGAGCAAGGGAAGTATTATCATCACCTTGTTCGTTGTCGTACCGCTTTTGATCAGATTTTTTACGGACGACGAAATGAAATTAGACTCGCCAATGATAGCTATAATAATACTTACCGCAGCAGCAGTCGTGAACAGTATTATTACCCATGTCTGCGGCACGCGGAATTTCAAGGTACTGGACGAAGACAGTTCCGACGATACGGAAGAAACGGAGGAGGAATAATTATGAAAAACGACGAATACAACGTTACGAAAAAAGACCGAAAGGATACCTACGACAAGTTCTTCGGGGGCGGAGGGAGCAACATTTTCAGCGAGAGCGGCTTTGACGAAATGCAGAAAACAAGGAATTACGAGATCGGCTTCAAGATATTCCGCGTGTTTTTCTGGGTGATGTACATTATGGCTGCAATAGTTTTGGTCGCGGCTATGGCAGTTGAAAGCAAGCTTGTACTGGTGATCGGAACTGCCTTTATGGCTGTGTGCGACATTTTTTATCTTTTGTATGCGGCAAAGGTCTCTTCGCTGGGAGTTATGAACATTGATTTTGCAAAGCGAATGTCGCAAAAATCAATTATGATTGCATATATATTTATGGGTGTCATTTGGACAATAAATCTGTTCTTAGGTTCTGCGGCGGCAGCTACCGCAATAGTTATGATATTGATGTCCATACTTTACATAGGTCTGTATATCTGCGCAAAGCGGAATATGAAAGTCTTTGAAAAAATGATGAACGAGGACAGTGACAGCGGCGATGAATAGGCTGACATAAAAACACGGGATACCACGTCTTGCGGTATCCCGTGTTTTTTTATTTAAGTATGCATTGAAGCAGCGGCGCAAACACCGCAAATCCCAGTCCGACAAGAAGCTGCTTTCCCGTCAGCGGAACGGTGCAGAATATAACTTGAAGCCATGGCAGATACAGCGCGGCAAATATTACCGCTACCGACACCATCACCGCAAGGATAAGCTTTTTATTGTTTCCGTAGGGGACGGTGAAAATATTTTTCCGCTCGGATTTGCACTCGAACACATGGAACAATTGCGACATCACCAATGTGAACAAAGCCGCCGTCCGCGCCGCGGGAACGCTTCCCGTAAGAATATTTATTGCGGTAAAGCTTCCCAGTGTGCAAAGTCCGATAAGCACTCCGCGGAAAATAATCTTCTGCATCAGACCGTCCGAGAAAAAGCTTTCGTCCGACTTGCGGGGAGGCTTTTTCATGTTCTCTCTTTCGGGAGGTTCAACGCCTAAAGCAATGGCGGGAAGTCCGTCGGTGACAAGGTTTACCAGCAGTATCTGGGTGGGCAGAAGCACCATAGGCATACCCATGATAATTCCCAGAAACATTGTCAGTACCTCACCGATATTACAGCTTAACAAATATCGGACAAATTTTCTGATATTGGCATAAACGCCCCGCCCCTGCTCAACTGCACCCACAAGCGTGGCAAAGTTGTCGTCAAGCAGAACTACGTCGGCGGCTTGCTTGGTAACGTCCGTTCCCGTTATTCCCATTGCAACGCCGATGTTCGCCTCCTTTACCGCGGGAGCATCGTTCACGCCGTCGCCCGTCATGGTGACGATATCGCCCCGCTTCTTGAACGCGCGGACTATCCTGAGCTTGTCGGCGGGATTTACACGGGCGAAAACCGCAGTCCTGCCGATAACCTCGTCAAGCTCCATGTCGGACATTTTCGCAAGCTCCGCGCCCGTGAAAACAAGGTCGCCCTCGTGCATTATTCCCGCCTGTTTTGCAACTGCAGCGGCTGTATTTTTGTGGTCGCCTGTTATCATTACCGTCCTGATATGTGCGCTTCTGCAAAGCTTTACAGCCTGCTTCGCTTCGGGGCGCGGAGGGTCAAGCATACCCTCCAGACCGAGGAATATCATGCCGCTGTCGGTGATATCCGTATCTGACGAACCGTTCAGGTCTTTTTTGCAGAGGGCGAGTACGCGCAGAGCTTTTTCGGTCATGCGGTCGTTTGCGGCAAGGATTTCCCGCCGTCTTGAAGCCGTAAGGGAAACGACACCGATGTCGGTGAGAACAAACGCGCACTTGTCAAGGATAACGTCCACCGAGCCTTTTGTGTAAGCAGTCCTGCCGCCCGCCTCGCGGTATATGACCGTCATG
>CAMWVO010000382.1 GCA_947177695.1 uncultured Clostridia bacterium | reverse complement strand
AGCTTAATTCTCATCCCATCGAGCATGAGACAGTACGCGGCGTAAACGTGTTTATGGTTGCGTACCTGATGACGTTCATAATTTCGCTGGTACTTATTTCCTTTGACAACCACGACATGATAACGAACTTTACCGCGGTGACTGCGGCGATAAACAATATCGGTCCGGGACTTGAAATGGTGGGACCAACCTCCAACTTCGGATTTTTCTCCGCTCCCGCAAAGGCTGTGCTTATCTTCGATATGCTTGCGGGCAGACTGGAGCTTTTCCCCATGCTGCTGCTGTTTACTCCTGCAACATGGAAAAAATAAACATCTGAATATTTTACAGAGCGGACGTCAAAGCGGCGTCCGCTTTTTGCTGTGTTGGCGTGAAGAAAATAAAAGGAAAGGCTGCGACCATGCAGCCTTTCCAAGTTTTTAACCTATATTAGCCTTTTTTCAGCATTTTTTTCAGGTACTTGCCCGTATAAGATTCCTTGCAGGACGCTATCTCTTCGGGAGTACCGCACTTGACCACGGTACCGCCGCCGTCGCCGCCCTCGGGACCCAGATCAATTATGTGGTCCGCGCACTTGATAACGTCCAGATTATGCTCGATAACGAGTATCGTGTTTCCCGAATCTACAAGCTTCTGGAGGACTTCCACAAGCTTGTGAACGTCTGCGGAATGAAGTCCCGTGGTAGGTTCGTCCAGAATGTATATGGTCTTGCCCGTGGAACGCTTGGAAAGCTCCGTTGCAAGCTTTACGCGCTGAGCTTCGCCTCCCGAAAGAGTGGTGGCGGGCTGACCGATCTTGATGTATCCCAGACCCACATCCTGCAAGGTCTGAAGCTTGCGTGCAAGCTTGGGGATATTTGCAAAGAACTCCACGCCCTCGTCAACGGTCATTTCCAGCACGTCGTAAATGGACTTGCCTTTGTAGTGAACGTCCAGGGTCTCCCTGTTGTAGCGCTGTCCCTTGCAGACCTCGCAGGGGACGTACACGTCGGGCAGAAAGTGCATTTCTATCTTGATTATACCGTCGCCCTCGCAGGCTTCGCACCGTCCGCCCTTGACGTTGAAGGAAAATCTGCCGCTTGTGTAGCCTTTCATTTTAGCGTCGTTTGTGTTAGCGAACAGGTCGCGGATATCGGTGAAAAGTCCCGTGTAGGTTGCGGGATTTGAGCGGGGCGTTCTGCCGATGGGGGACTGGTCTATGGCAATTACTTTGTCCAGATTTTCAAGTCCGTCCATGCGCTCGAACTTTCCGGGACGTATCTTTGCGCGGTTGAGCTTTCCCGCAAGATTTTTGTAGATTATCTCGTTTACGAGGGAGGAGTTGCCGATGCCCGAAACTCCCGTAACGCAGGTGAAAGTGCCGAGGGGTACGGACACGTCTATGTTTTTCAGATTATGCTCGGAAGCCCCGATAACGTCCAGAGTAAAGCCGTTTCCCGCGCGGCGCGTTTCTGGGACGGGGATAAACCGCTTTCCGCTGAGGTACTGTCCCGTAATGGATTTCTTGCAGGACATTATGTCCTCCACCGTACCAGAACAGATGACCTCACCGCCGTTTACGCCCGCGTACGGACCTATGTCCACGATATAGTCCGCGGCAAACATGGTGTCCTCGTCGTGTTCAACAACGATAAGGGTATTGCCTAAATCGCGGAGACGTTTCAGAGTGGCGATAAGCTTGTTGTTGTCCCGCTGGTGCAGACCGATGGACGGCTCGTCCAGAATGTACAGCACGCCCATGAGGGACGAGCCTATCTGTGTCGCAAGACGGATACGCTGGCTCTCGCCGCCGCTGAGAGTTCCAGCCGAACGGGACAGTGTAAGGTATTCCAGTCCCACGCTCTGGAGGAATCCAAGGCGGGACTTTATTTCCTTGACGATCTGACCGCTTATCATTTTTTCACGCTTTGTAAGCTCCAGACCGTTTATGAAGTTCGCGCAGTCCGACACGGAAAGCTTACAAAGCTCCGAGATGTTTTTTCCGCCCACAGTGACCGCAAGGCTTTCCTTTTTCAGCCTATGACCGTGACATTCTGGACAGAGCATTTCGGTCATGCAGTCCTCGATCTCGTTCTTACTGAACTCGGAATTGGTGTCGCGGTAACGTCTTTCCATGTTGGGAATAATTCCCTCAAAGGGCTGATAGTAAACGCCTCCGCCGTACTCGGTGGAACGGTGCAGCTTCAGCTTTACGCCGTCCGTGCCGTACATTATAGCGTCCACGACCTCCTGCGGCAGATCCTTTACAGGAGTGTCGAGTGATACGCCGTAGTACTGGGCAATGCCCTTGAAGTACATCATTGCAATGGAGCTGTCGTCGGTGGTCGCCCAGCCCATAGCCTTTACCGCGCCCTGTCTTATGGAAAGGTCTTTGTTGGGAATTATCAGATCGGGGTCGATCTTGCGGAACACGCCCAGACCCGTACACTTCTCGCAGGCTCCGAAAGGATTGTTAAAGGAAAACATTCTCGGCGCAAGCTCGTCGATGGAAACTCCATGCTCTGGACAAGCGTAATTCTGGGAGAAAAGCATTTCCTCGCCGTCGATAATGTCGGCGATAACAAGTCCTCCCGAAATTGTGGAAACGGTCTCAACGCTGTCCGCAAGACGGGTCTCAATGCCCTCCTTTATGACAAGGCGGTCGATGACAATTTCAATGCTGTGCTTCTTGTTTTTTTCCAGCTTTATTTCCTCGGAAAGGTCGTAGATGATACCGTCTGCGCGGATACGGACGTATCCCGCCTTTCTTGCCCTCTCTATCTCTTTGACGTGTTCGCCCTTGCGTCCGCGTATAATAGGAGCGAGAAGCTGAATTTTTGTCCCCGCGGGAAGCTCCATTATCCTGTCCACGATCTGGTCAACGGTCTGCTGCTTGATCTCACGTCCGCAGACGGGACAGTGGGGTATGCCTATTCTGGCGTACAAAAGACGGAGGTAATCGTATATCTCCGTGACCGTACCCACCGTTGAGCGCGGGTTTTTGGACGTGGTTTTCTGGTCGATGGAAATTGCGGGC
>CAMWVO010000381.1 GCA_947177695.1 uncultured Clostridia bacterium | reverse complement strand
GTTTACGCACCCCGAAATGTTCTCGCCCCCGGTCTTGCCTGTTGCTGTCATGCAGTCAAGGTTGAGCAGGTTCTTCTTGGAAAGCTCGTTCATTACCGCGTAAACGCCGCCCGCTTCGTCCAGCTCCTCAATATAGGTGTGACCCGCAGGCGCAAGGTGACAAAGGTTTGGAGTTTTGGAGCTTATATCGTTTGCAATGTCAAGGTTGATGTTTATTCCGCACTCGTGTGCGATTGCGGGCAGGTGAAGCATACTGTTTGTGGAGCAGCCCAGCGCCATGTCAACGGTGAGAGCGTTCATAAATGCCTTTTCGGTCATAATGTCAAGGGGCTTGATGTCCTTTTCGAGAAGCTCCATAATTTTCATGCCTGCGTGCTTTGCAAGCTCGATACGCTGTGAGTAAACCGCGGGAATTGTACCGTTTCCGCGGAGAGCCATACCCAAAACCTCGGTAAGGCAGTTCATGGAGTTTGCGGTGTACATACCCGAACATGAGCCGCATGTGGGACAACCCTTTTTCTCGTACTCTTCAAGCTTTTCGGCGTTGATAGTTCCTGCGGCAAACTGTCCCACAGCCTCGGAAATGCTGGAGAAGCTTGTTTTCTTGCCGTCAACACGTCCTGCAAGCATGGGTCCGCCGCTTACGAAAATTGTGGGGATATTCAGTCTTGCCGCCGCCATAAGCAGTCCGGGGACGTTTTTGTCGCAGTTGGGTACCATTACCAATGCGTCAAAGCCGTGTGCAAGAGCCATAGCTTCGGTGCTGTCGGCAATAAGGTCGCGGGTTACGAGGGAGTACTTCATGCCCCTGTGACCCATTGCAATGCCGTCGCAGACAGCGATCGCGGGGAACACAACGGGAGTTCCCCCTGCCATTGCAACGCCAAGCTTAACGGCGTCAACCACCTTGTCGATGTTCATGTGTCCCGGAACTATCTCGTTGTAGGAGCTTACAATTCCTACCATGGGACGGGAAATTTCCTCGTTTGTAAAGCCGAGCGCATGATAAAGCGCGCGGTGTGGAGCGTTCTGGGCTCCGTTTTTGATTGAATCACTGTACATTTTTATCTATCCTTTCTTTATACGGGAAATCCCGCTTTAATTTATTTATGCTCAAGCCATTTTCAATCCGTCATTTCCATGTGTGAAAATTTCGCCTAAAACGAGGACTGTTCGGGTGAACAGGTGTAAACGTCGAAATGTATCTCCTCTGCGCCTTCCCACATATGGCAGATACGCATTTGTTTGAAGCTGATACCGTCCTCCGAAATATCATATTTTTGGGACTCTCTTGTACATTTTAAATAAGACGTTCTGAACATTTACAATTCCTCCCGTTAAAAAATTAACCGTAATCCTCTTCGCCTCCGCAGAAGTCTATAAAATCCTCCGGCAGAAGCTTTCTTCCGTTTGCCTCGATATTAACACGGGCGATATATGGGTAATATTCAAGCTCATGGATAATTACAGGAATTTCCATGCCGAATTTTTCCGCAATAATTCCCGATTTGTGAAGCTGCTTTACCGCTTTTATCAACAGGTCTGCGGCTGGCTTTATGCTTGAATATTCGCTGTCAAAGCCTGCTTCTATGTCAAAGAGCGGTTCCTCGTTTTGCAGCCAGAAAGCGTAATTCCAGCGCGCCTCCGTATCATCTGAAGCGTCAGGACAGCTTTCCTCAAAGTTCTGCTCGGTGTTGTACCCTGCCGAGACCGTGAAGATGTCCCCGCAGTTTTCGCAGTAAACCGACACCGCGTATATGTTCTCGTCCTCCCAAGCGTTGATAAGCTTTTCAAGACGGGACGCGACCTGCTTCGGGGTAATTCTTTTAGTCTTTGGCTTATTAAAGGGTATTATTCTCTGCGGATACTTCTCATCGTAAACACCAATCAACTTGCCGCTTTCGTCGTAGGAATAAAAATATTTTCTGTCAACAATAAGCCGCCAGCCTCCAAGCAGCTCGGGTAAAAACACCGCCGCATATTTTCTGCCGTTTTCTTCATAGTCGAAAAGACAGACGCTTTTGAATTCGCAGTATTTAAAACTGTCAAAACTGTATGTACTCAAAATAAAATCGTAGCAATATTCAAGCCCGTGTTCATTATATTTAGCCGCAAAAACTTCTCTTATCGCGTTTCCGCCGTAGCATATGCCGTATTCAACGCCGTCAATATCTATTATGTATTCGGTTTCCGTGCCGCAGTCACAATTAAAACGCTCGGTCATTACAAGCTTGCTGCCCTCGTCAAATGAATAGCGGTAGTACTCCTTGTCCTCTCCCTGCGGCGGTCTTTTAAGGGACTTTCCAACGCCGCAGTTTGTTACAATAAGCGGAGGTATTTCCGAGGGGTAATAGATACCGCGATGAAAAATATTCCAGCCGCTTTTGCCGTACTCATACCTGACGGCTTTTTCACGACATTCAACAAACCTTGTGAGAAATTTCCCGTCAGCGCACTGTTTGGCTAATACCATGCAGATTTTCGCCTGCTCGTTTATAAAAGCGGTCAGTTCCTTAACGGTCATTTGAGAATATTGCTTCACTTTCTGCCGACCTCCCCGCCAGTATACAGCTTCAAAACGATCTCATCATCGTTCATTTCGCCGTTTTCCTTGAAGCCAAATTTGCGGTAAAGTCCCAAAGCGGCGACGTTGCTTTCCTTTGTGGACAGGGTGATCTCATCCGCGCCGTTTTCCCGAAAATAATTTATTATCTCTTTCAGAGCTGCGCCGCCGTAACCCTTTCCCTGTAAGGATTTGTCGATCATAAACCGCCACAGCCAGTACTTGTCGTGGGGATTATCGTTGTTCTCGTCAAAGGCGAACATGGCAAAGCCAACAGCTTTTCCGTCGGCATAGATACCGAAGGGACGCGCGATATCGGGACAGCTTTCCGCCTCCGCAAGAGAGCTTTCGTTTGAAGCAATATATGCGCTCTGCTCCTCCGCTACCGACAGGGAAACAATTTCCGCCCTGTTGCCTCTGTCAATTTTTCTAAGCACGATCTTCATTTTCATCAGTTTCGTTGC
>CAMWVO010000380.1 GCA_947177695.1 uncultured Clostridia bacterium | reverse complement strand
TTCCTGCGGATTTGTCTGTTCAATCCGCGGTACAAGAGCTTATTGACAAATATAACGCGGAGGTTGAAGCAGGACTTACCTACTATGGAGAACCCGAAAATCTTCCCGAATATGAACGCGGCGACCTGCTTTTCTTTCCAGAGGACGAGAACGCTAAGATACTTTTTACCGACGGTAAAGCATTTTTTAAGGAACATCGGAAATTTTATATGTATTACGATATAGACAAAGACGGCGTTAATGAGGCTGTTATGGCAGAGGCGTACCCGGACGGCAGACCCGACATTCATTTTGTGTACGGCTCTCCGCAAAGCGACAACTATACGGGCTGTGCAGGATTTTGTTCCGAATATCTTATGACTATGGATATCGGAGAAGAATATTTTTTACAGGTAACAGGCTTTGAGAAACCTTTTGACGGCAGATATATTGCGGTCACTGTTGGAGACGGTAAAAGCTTTAATGTTACAGAAATATACACTGTAAAGGACAATGACATTGCATACCTCGGCTGCGGCTGGGGCGAGACAACGGCGGTCATGCAGGCTCAAACGCTGAATGTGAATTTTGACAGCGGCGGCAGTAATTCATACATGCTGTATGACGGCAAGCTGTCCGTTATAGCCGAGTATGACTATAAAGAGTACCAAGGAATCAAAAACGGCGAATACTCTCTGAGAGAGATGTTTGAAATAATGGCGAAAGTACCGGAGGAATACCAATAATGACCTTGCTTAAAGAAAAATCCACAGACGAGATGTGGAACGAGATAAAGTCTGCGGACGATTACGAAAGCTTTGCGGCAAACAATACGGAGACGTTTACCTCTGCGGACATTTCGGAATGTCTTAACGCTTTGCTGAAAGAAAAGGGCATACCTCTGAAAGAGGCGGTAAAGCGGTCGGGACTTGACAGAAGCTATGCTTATCACATTTTTTCGGGGAAGAAAATTCCGTCCCGGGACAAGCTAATTGCAATAGCTTTCGGCATGAAGCTTGATTTGGACAAGACCCAGACGCTTTTAAAGCGGACAAGAAACCGTCCGCTTTACCCAAAGGACGAGCGGGATTCGGTAATAATTTATGCTCTTTTGAACAGTCAACGTTTGGATATTACCAACGAAAGGCTTTATGAGAGAGATTTCCCGCTGATACAGTAAAAATATCCGCCCGATGCAATTTGCAAAGGGCGGATTTTGTGTACCCGTGGGACACCACAACGGTCTCAATATGTGGTACAATAATTTTGGACGTACCCGTTCATTCGGTGTACAGCTCCTCGTCAGTGCAGGAAATCTCGCCGTTCTCACGCTCATATTGTTTGATCTCACGGGCAATGAGAAATTCGATCATATTGGTTAGAGAACGGTGTTCCTCCGCTGCGATCTTTTTGATCTTGCAGTGGGTAAGCGGGTCAAGCCGCATGGTAAACTGGGATTTTATTACTGCCATAGCATCATCTCCTTGAATTATTATGATACCATATTTCCACCGAATTGTATGGTATTTATATTGTGTCACTATGATACCTAAAATAACCCTCGTATTACAAAGCAAGTAATACGAGGGCTTTTTTCTGCAAATTCAGGCGTTTGTGTCCTTGCGGGACACCACATTTTCTGCGGAAAATGTATAATGAAAACATACACTTTTATCAGATTATGTCAATAAAATTTATATGGTATCATCAATATATTATATTGACACCTTATAAAATTTGTGATATAATAAAAAAGTCACAATTTGTAAATTTTTGCGTAAAGGAGCGCTTTATTATGGCAAAGAAAGTAAAATTCCCGCTTGATATGGGAAACGAGGTTTATGTAAGGACACTTGAAGAGCTTAAAGAAAATTACAACTCGGAAAAGGTGACGGAATGAATTTGTTTAAATAAATGTGAAAGGAGCAACTATATGAATTTAAAAAGCAATCTTATGCAGTACCGCGACGCGGGTTATCCTATAATTTTTATCGAATCATACGAGGAGGACAAAGCCGACAAGATAATCGGCGAAATTGCCGAAAGCGCACGTGTACAGGTCATTGAGTGGAACGGTGCGGTGGGTGCGTGCGATTTCAGAACCAAGAAGCAGAAAGGCTCTCACAAGCTTATGCTGGACGAGTTTCTGGAGACCGTTTCAAAGGACGAGCTTAACAGAAAGATCATTGTTATAAAAGATATGAACGACCAGCTTGCAGAATTTCAGACGGTCGCCCTGCTTAAACAGCTTGCTATAAGGATAGCTTCGGGCAGCGCAGAGGAATGTATGATAATTATGATCTCGCCGACGCTTTTTATCCCGAAGGATTTGGAGAAGTACATAACCGTTCTTGAACAGGATTACATTGACGATACCGCAATAACAAAAATAATCCAGAAATTTGTCAGTGACAACGGCATACCGCCTGTTGCTCCCGAGCTTATCAAAAAACTGACCGTAACGTTTAAGGGACTTACCGAAATGGAGATAAACAACATTCTTTCCCTTGCTGCGTCAACTCACGGTTCTATCACTCAAAAGGACTTGGATTTTATTTTCGAGCAGAAAAAGCAGATGATAATGAAATCGGGCATACTTGAAATGGTTCCGCTGAAAGAGACTATGGATAACATTGGTGGTCTGGAAAATCTTAAAGAATGGCTAAGACGGAAAAGCGTTGTTTTCAATGATATTGCAAGGGCGGAAAGCTTCGGTGTTGGTATACCTAAGGGACTTCTTATTGCGGGAGTTCCCGGCTGCGGAAAATCTCTTACCGCAAAGGCAACGGCAATGCTTTTCAACGTGCCGCTTCTGAAACTGGATATGGGCAGACTTATGGGGAAATATGTTGGCGAATCGGAAAGCAATATGCGAAACGCTCTAAAGCTTGCGGAAGCTATTTCTCCATGCGTACTGTGGATAGACGAGCTTGAAAAAGCCTTTGCGGGAATCGGCAGTCAGAGCGGAAACGAGGTCACGACCCGTCTTTTCGGAAGCTTCCTTACATGGATGCAGGATAAGACTGCTCCCGCGCCCCCTATTGCAAC
>CAMWVO010000379.1 GCA_947177695.1 uncultured Clostridia bacterium | reverse complement strand
TCTCGTTTTCAAGCTCCTTGATGCGGTTACGCTTTTTAGCGTCTGCGGCGCGCTTTTCCTTGGAGCGGTACGCCTTAACGCTTTTTTCCTCGGCAGCCTGCTTTTCCTTTTCCTGCTATTCACGGTCGATGATCTGCTGCTCCGCCGCTTCATTTTCGCGCTTTACCGCAATGTAATCGTCAAAGCCGCCGTTGAAGCTTTCCGCGGAATTTTCCGTGATCTCAAAAATTCTTGTGGCAAGCTTGTTGAGCAGATAACGGTCGTGGGAAACGAAAATTATCGTCCCGTCAAATTCGCACAAAGCCTGCTCCAGAACCTCTTTCGTGTCAATGTCAAGGTGGTTAGTGGGCTCGTCCAGAATGAGCACGTTGCCCCGCTCCAGCATCATAATAGCGAAGCAAAGCTTTGCACGTTCGCCGCCGCTTATCACGCCTACCTGCTTGAAAACATTTTCGCCCACAAGCCGCACACAGCCAAGAAGCGAGCGTATTTCCCTGTCGGACATGGTTCTGTAGCGGGAATGAACCTCGTCCATGACGGTTTTGCGGGGGTCAAGCTGAGCGTTTTCCTGATCGAAATAGGAAATTTTAACGTTTTTCGTCCACTCGATAATTCCGTGGGAGCAGGGGAGTATGCGCTGGATAATTTTCAGCAGGGTGGACTTTCCGATACCGTTTGAGCCGATGATTCCAAGCTTTTCGCCCCGCTTTACCTCAAAGGAAAGGGAGTCCACAAGAGTTTTGCGCTCAGTGCCGCTGCCTACGGAAACGTCTATATTTTTCACCGTCAGCAGGTCTATCGGAGGAGTGATGTCGTACTCAAACTTTATCTTTGCGGACTTTTCATACAGCACGGGCTTTTCGATGATTTCCATAGCTTCAAGCTTTTTTATGCGGCTTTTCGCCATGTTTGACGTGGACGCACGCACAAGGTTTCTGTCCACAAAATCCTGTAGCTTTGCTATTTCTTCCTGCTGTGCTTCGTACTCCTTAAGCTGACGTTCGGTGTCCGCCTTTTTCTGCACGGCAAATACGGAGTAGTTTCCCTTGTAGCGTTTGAGTACGCCACGCTCTATCTCGCAGGTGGAGGTGGTAAGCTTGTCCAGAAAATACCTGTCGTGGGAAACTATCAGAAGCGCGCCCTTGTAGTCCTGCAAATAATCTTCAAGCCACATAATTGTGTTGAAATCAAGGTGGTTTGTAGGCTCGTCCAGAATAAGCAGCTTGGGATTTTCAAGCAGCAGCTTTGCCAGTGCAAGACGCGTTTTTTCTCCTCCGCTGAGGGTGGATATCACCCTGTCGTATGTTTCTGGAGGAAATCCCATGCCGTTCAGAACTTTCGTTATATTTACATTAATAAGGTATCCGTCGTTGGCTTCAAAGTAAGCGGTTTTTTGGTCGTACTCCGCGGAGATCTCCGCAAAGCGTTTTTCGTCGCTGTGAGCGTCGGGTTCAGCCATGAGAGCTTCAAGCTCCCGCAGACGGTCAGCGGTTTCGAGCAGTCCCGAAAAGACCGAGCGCATTTCCTCGATAATGGTGCTGCTTCTGTCAAGACCCGAATTCTGCTCCAGAAAGCCGATAGTCATACCCTTTGTCAGAGCGATGCGGGCAACGTTCGGTTCGGGCTGGGTCTCGGGATCTTCGCGTCCCGTGATTATTTTCAGCAGTGTGGACTTTCCGCAGCCGTTTATGCCGATAAGACCGATACGGTCGCTGTCCTCGATAGTCAGCGCAACGTTTTTCAGAACCTGATTTCCGTTATAGAATTTGCTTATATTTTCAAGTGAAATAACCATTTTGTGACATTCCTTTTCTTTGCCTGTTTTTACATATAACAATCCACGTTTATTATACTTTAAACGTTGGGATTTGTCAAGAAAAAGAAAATTTGCAGCCGCAGATAAAACGCTAAAATTTTCATTTACATAAAATTTTTTTTGATGTATAATATTTACCGTGCTGTTTGCGTGATGGCACAATTTTATATAGGACAATAAAAAATCGGATATATTAACATTATGAGGTGTATCAAAATGATAGACGCTTTTAAAAATAAAACAACAAATAATTTGACTATATATGAAAATTCAGATGACGGTGCGGCGTCGGACGGAAAGCGGGAGGACTGCGCTGTTCAGTCCGTCTTACGGAAAAAAAGCCGCGGCATATGGTCGGTCTTGTTTTTGCCGCTGATATTTGCATACTGCGAAACTCTGCTGCGTATTTTCAACGGAAATTATATTCCCGCGGAATATATTTACCCGTGTATTTTCGGAATATCCGCAGGTTTGCTGGCAGCGGCGGTGCTGTCTTTTTTTCCGCCCAAAGTCAACAGAGTATGCACCACGGTTATTCTTTTGGTTATGAGTGTGGCTTTTGCATCGGAGTGCCTGATTAAGAAAAATTTTCAGATCTATATGACCCCCGCTTCGATCTTTGCAGGAGTGGGCGGAGTTGTCGGCAAGTATACTTCCAATCTGACGGCTTCGATGCTTGGTGGGATACTTGAAATTATCCTTTTTTTTGCGCCTTTGCTGATATACGCTGTTTTTGGAAAAAAGCTGACGTTTGCGCCGAGCGAAAGGGTAAATCCGGTATGCTCGGTGGTTTCCGCTTTATGCGCTGCTGCATTGTTCGGTACGGGCGTTTTCCTTTCCGATTCGGGAAACAGCGGAGACAAATATGAGATACGTCTCAATTTTGATTCGACTGTGGAAAGTCTCGGACTGCTTACTGCGGTAAGGTTAAATATTCAGAACAGCTTTTTGGCAGGGGAGAGCGAAAGCGGTTTCGTTGCGGAAATTCCTCAGACGGTAACTTCCGAAGCACAGGCGGAGTACATATCGGAAAACGATGAAGATTCCGAAGCTATCCCCGTGAATGCATATATCAAAATACCGGAAACAGACGAAAGATCCGAAACGGCGAAAAAAACATCTGAGAAAGCCGATTTCGGAAAAAACAAAATGGATATTGATTTCGACGCGGCTCTCAGCCGAAATCCGAACGCTGTTATTTCGGAGCTTAATAAC
>CAMWVO010000378.1 GCA_947177695.1 uncultured Clostridia bacterium | reverse complement strand
TTCCGTAACCGTCATCGGTCAGGGGATAATTTTTCGCGGCAATATCCAAAGCGGGCGGGAAAGTCATGCCGTCGAAAGAATAAGCCATAATAATTTTTTCCGGAATGGGTCTGAACGTGGCCGCGCTGAATGCGGGCTTCGCGCTTGCAAAAAGAATCGTAAGCACGGCAGCGGCTGCCAGTACGACACAGATCAGCGCCGCCACGATCATTTTGCTTTTTACTTTTGTTTTCATACAAAACCTCCCTTTTCGGATCGGGGTTGCTAATGCTCTATTTTCTAAATTCTTCGTCAATGTGCCAGAACAGGCAGCTATCCATGTAACTGTCTGATAAACCGGAAGTTGTTTATTTGAATTGATATAAAGTTTATATGCGGCATATTTCTATAGTGCCGCGATCAATAAAAACGCCGTCCCCGTCATTCAAACGAATCACTTTCACGGAATGTTCCTTTTCATATATCTGACATTTTTCTTCAAAGTTATCGAATTTTTTTAGAAATCTATCGTAATGTGGTAAGATCTCTACGTCTGTAAGCTTTATTCCACTTAAATCTTTCAGACCGAGGAAATTCATATCGGCAGAGTACATATTTACTAACTCCAAAGTTGGACCAAATACAAATGCCGAAGCACTCCAGCCAATCAAAACCTTTGTACTTGCGAGAGTTTTTAGTATATCTGCAGCATTGTGTTCCCTTATAGAGTTCAATAAATAGAAAGGATTTCCGCCTATAAATTCCACGACATCGTAAGCAAGAAGATTTTTAGCGGGAATCTTATCCAAGTCCAATATATCAACACAAAGATCGAGTAACTCTAACTCACCAACGACCCTGTTTACGTGATAGTTTTTCTCTTTATACTCATGGTCTGCGGTTACCACCACAGCCGCAGTGTTATACTGTTTAATTCGTTTGCTCATCGCTTTCAGTATGTTTTCACTCGACAACCCATTTGAGCATAAAACCAGCATTTCTATTCCCCCAATAACCTCCGGTTTGCTGTTTTTAATATTAACATATCGTAGTGTCCCGCCGCAATGGCATTGGTGAAATTACCGGAGTTTTATCCAGGCAGCCATTTTCTTAAAAAGGACTGCAAAACACTCCTTTTACCGGCAAATCACGCTGAACTAACAGTATAGCTAAACATTCTTCTGTAATTTCATAGCCTGCATTTTCTTGATATCTCTCAAATTTTTCTGCAAACTGTGTTCATGCTTTCGTGCAATGCCGATACAGAAGTTTTTTCCCGTCTCGGAAACAAAGCTTGCCGTCATCGCTATAGACGGCGGCATGGGTAAAGGCTCAGCCTTTTTCCTGCGCTTTTATTATACACCACAAAATTATTTTTGTCTATACTATTTTCAATTATACTCACGAAGTCACAGCGGGATTTTCTATCTCCGTAAGACTGTCCGTATCCACAATGTCAATACGGTAGGAAATGCTTCCGTCAGCGTCGGTGTTGCGCTGCGTAAAATATTCAAACCCGCCGTCTGCGCCGAAAACGTACTCCGTGACAAACTCGGTCAGACTTGTGCCAAGGGCTTCGTTTATCTTATCCGTATTATAATAGTATACATAGCAGACGCCCCCGTCCTCCCGGGGAAGCTCAGCCGAGGATTTCACAAAAAGATTTTCGTAGAAAAGCAGGTCTCCCGTGCTGTAGGGGTGAGGGTTATCCATGTTGTAGGAAACATAACCCTCCGAGCCGCTTCTGCATACGCTTACCGAACCGCCGTTCACCGTCCAGAAAGCGTCCCTGTCGGAAAATTCCGCATAGTAGTTCCCCTCGTCGGAAATCTTTTCATACAGATAGGTCTGAAAGCCGTCCCCGTCATACATAAAGGAGAACGCCTGATTCATCACATCGGTATCGAGATTAGTCAGCAGATACCGACCGCTCTGCCAGCCTTTCGCGCTCTCACGCAGAGCCTCCACCTGCTCCCTGCCGTGAAGATCGTATTCCTTTTTTATGGAGCAGCCGCCCATTGCTGCTGTTACACATATTAATAATAGTACCGCTAAAATCTTTTTCATAAGCTTACCTGCCGAATGATCAATTTTATAATTATGAGAGCCAGAGCCATACAGGAGAAAATCGCCGAAAAAATAGTTATTCTTCGGTTATCCGAGTACGATTTTTTCAAACTTTCAGCATATTCTTCCTGCCGGCATTCATCACGCTCCGTCAGCATAATAATGCGAACGCTTTTTATTATAAACGCAAACATAACAGGCATATATGCTTCGACTGCATATCTGTCCGCAAGGAAAAGATTGGCGATACTCCACGCTGCGGAAGCTATGCTTCCGGCAAATTCAATTACGGTGTTTGTACGGTGGAATTTTTGGTAGTCCATATCAAGCGCTCCCTTTATATTTGCAGGGGACAGGAAACCCGTCCCCTGCAGCACATCAATAAGCCTTGCCCCAGTAAACCATCTGCTTTGCGGGCTTTCCGCAGCAAACGCACTTGTCGGAAATCTCCTCCTGCTCAAAGGGAATACAGCGAGAGCCAACGCCGGTAACTTCCTTTACCTTGTCCTCGCACTCCTCATCTCCGCACCACATTGCCTTTACAAAGCCGTCGCCGTTTTCTTCAAGAGCCTTTGTAATTTCCTCCATTGAGGTGCATTTATAAGTATGCTTCTCACGGTTTTCCGCAGCCTTGTTGAACATACCCTCGGGTATCTCCTTTTCAAGCATTTCCACAACCGTATCCTTAAATGTCTCCAGCATATTTTCAAGGGAAACAGTTCTCTTTTCGCCGCTGTAGCGAAGCGCGCACACGCACTGATTATTCTCAATATCCTTAGGACCTATCTCAATTCTCACGGGAACGCCTTTCATTTCGTACTCCGCAAACTTCCAGCCGGGAGAGTTGTCGCTGTCGTCAACCTTGACGCGGATTCCTGCCGCTTTAAGCTTTTCTGCAAGCTCGTTTGCTTTGTCAAGAACGCCCTCCTTGAACTGCTGAATGGGAACAATTACCGCCTCAATGGGAGCAACTGCGGGAGGAAGCACAAGTCCGTTA
>CAMWVO010000377.1 GCA_947177695.1 uncultured Clostridia bacterium | reverse complement strand
ACTTTCACATCATGCGTGACTAACATGATCGTCGTTCCCTCGGCATTTAATTTTGCCAGTTCCTCCATCACCTCATCCGATGAGGAGCGGTTGAGCGCGCCCGTCGGCTCGTCGGCAAAGATCATTTTCGGCTTGTTTATCATGCTTCGACAGATACACGCGCGCTGCAGCTGCCCGCCTGACACCTCATTGATATCGTTGTCTGCGATATCGATGATTCCCAGCTTACGCATCAGGGCATGTCCACGCTCGGTCGTTTCGCGGCGTGTCTACCTGATCTTATCGGACTGACACGCGGGAAGGAGGATATTGTCCAAAACCGAGAGGTTTTTCAGCATATACATCTGCTGAAAGATAAATCCCATTTCGTCAAGACGTAGTTTCGCCAAATCTTTCTGCGTCATCTTTGACACGCTTTTCCCGCAGAATTTTACCTCGCCCGCAGTGATGCCGTCCATTCCCGAAACAGAATATAGCAGTGTGGACTTTCCTGAGCCGGACGGACCCATGACCGCTACCATCTCGCCCTCATCAACACTGAAATTTACATTCTTCAACACATTATTCTGCCGCTTGTTTACCACATATGTCTTACAAAGATCCTGAACTTCTAATATATTTGTCATGATTTTCTCCTCTTTTATTTTAATCTATTTTGAATCATTGCGAAACTCATCTCGGCACCCTATTCATTATTGGAAATATCCGATGATGCGATCCTGCGCAATCCCTGCGCCGATAGAAACGCCGCCATCGCCGTCACCGCAAGCACGATCATCGGATAAAAGAAATAAACTTCCACCGCGCGAATTTCGTACTCTATGCTGTAAGCGCCCATCATTCTGAAGATCGGCGTGATGATAAGCTGGGACAACGGCAGAGAACTCAGCGCTCCCGCAAGAACCGAAACGATCAGCACGATTCCGATTCGCATCGTCTGCCACAACGTCAGCGAATTATTTTTAAATCCGATTGCTTTTAGCAGCGCGATCTCACCCTTTTCTTTTGTGATGAAGCTCTTTACCATAAGCACCGCCACCAGCGCATTGATTCCGAGAACGATACCCAGGATCAGCGTCTTGAGACTATCGAGCTGATCAGCGACATTGCCTATCTGATAGCTGATATACCCGCTGGGCGTGTAGATATCCGCGTCAGGATAGAGCTTTTCCAACAGTGCCTTTCGCTCATCGAGAGCGGACTTATCGGGACTGTCCTTGTAGTTTACCTGTATGCCGAAACTTCCCGCCGCGTAATCGTAATCAAGCTCTGCGTCCTGATGAAAGCGTACACCCTCGCCCACGTTGTTCATACTTTGATAGATCGCGGTAACAGTGTAAGTTTCTGTGTCCTCACCGACCTTGATCTCCACGTCGTCACCGATCTTGGCGTCAATCTGTCCTGCGGTCAGATATGTCAGCGCAACCTCGTGCGGATTCTGCGGCGGTGTTCCTTCCAAATAGGTATACATATCCGTCGTCACACCGCCCATCCCCTGAAACGATAACGAATTTGTGCGCTTATCGCCCTTTTTGACATTTGTGCGAAACATGATCTCCTGAAAAACATCGACGTCTATCCCGTTTTCGGAAAACATCTCTCGCACCTCGGAAAACTGTTTTTCTACCTTTGACTTATTATCCTCATTGGGATTAAACAACAGCTCCACTGAAATAATGTGATCGCTTTGTGTCATATTGAACATCGTGATCAGACCATCGGAGCGCAGCGTATTGATCGTATTCACGGGGATAATGACAAGCAGCGTCCCGAGGACAAAAATAAGTATCATCGAAACATAGCTTTTGATTCCGCTTAAAATATCGTTCAAAGCCATGAACGACACGGCCGGCAGATGCGATTTCCCGAGACGGAGAATCCCTTTTTTCTGAAACCGTTCACCTGTCTCGCCGCTGCGGATTGCATCGATCGGGGAAAACTTCTTTATTTTGCGCGTACAGAAGTAACTGAAGAATACAACCGCCATGCCCGCCAACATCGCTGCGCCGATATTTACAAGAAAATTATCTTCGCCGGAAATAATGATTTTTTGTGAAATGTTTCTTATCATCATTTGACCGAACGGAAAGCTCAGTCCAAGCCCGATCAGCGTGCCGATCAACGCGATCACGAAATATTTCACAATATATAGCCCGCGTATGGCATAGTTTTGGATACCGATCGCCTTCATTACGCCGATCTCACGAAATTCCTCAGCAATCGTAAAATGAATGATAAATCGCAAAATGACCATTGAGATCAGAATCAGGCAAACGCTCACCACCAGCAAAACCGCAGCGATCAAAATATCCATGGTATACATCAATTTGAACATCGGGCGTTCAATCGACATGACGGTATTTAATTCCATCTCGTTAAATTTGTCAAAGTAATCCGGATCGTCTGTATGAACCTCGACCGAACTGCAGATAACGTTTCCCTCGTTATCGAACAGTTTCGCGTCGCTCTCACTCACAAGGAACCGTGTCACACCTACCATTGCCGAGCCAAGAAGAGCATCCTTTGTATAACCCTTAACCGTGAATTCTTTTTCGACACCGTTTTGGCTGATCCGTATTTTCCCGCCCTCGTGAAAGTCATTTTCCGTTGATGTAAAGATAACGTTGGTAACCCATACTTCACCGTCGTTTATGCGGGTGATCTCCTCATTGTTTTTGTCAAAAATACGGATTCCGCCGAGGGTTGACAGGCATACGGTGTTGGAGTATTCAAACTTTCTGCCCTCGATCAGAACGTTTTTCGGTTCAATCTGGATAAACCGTGAAACAGTATAGTCATATCCG
The DNA here is from genome assembly GCA_947177695.1 of uncultured Clostridia bacterium. Classification (GTDB taxonomy): domain Bacteria; phylum Bacillota; class Clostridia; order Oscillospirales; family Ruminococcaceae; genus RGIG8773. The sequence goes on along the minus strand of CAMWVO010000377.1, from coordinate 241 downwards.
CTCTCCTCTGCAAACGCCTCAAATCGTTCCACATCTTCGGTGTTAGTGGAGACAAACCAGTGATCCGGCACATCCGCCTTGTCAAAAAAATTGTCCAGCGCGCTGCTGACAGTAATCAGATTGTTCGCGCTGCTTGCGATGAAGGTTGCCGCCAGGATCACAAAGATCAGCAGGATCGCGTTCATCGTCTTCTTACGTTTCAGATCTTTTTTCAGGATTCGTAAGTACATTTCCTTTCTCC
>CAMWVO010000376.1 GCA_947177695.1 uncultured Clostridia bacterium | reverse complement strand
CCGAATTGATTACCTATCTGAAAGAACGCAGGCTTTATGTCAACGAGCCTGTGGAAAGCGAGGAGGACGTCTGATGTGCGCTTTGTTTGGGTTGGTTGATTACGGAAATAAGTTTTCGGCAAAGCAGCGCAGCAGAATTATTTCGGTTTTGTCAGAGGAATGCGAGGTCAGAGGTACGGACGCTACGGGAATTGCATACAATTCAAACGGCAGGCTGCATATTTTCAAACGTGCCGTTCCCGCTCATAAAATGAGGTACAAACTGCCCGAGGACGCCAACATAATTATGGGACATACCCAAATGACTACTCAGGGTTCGGAAAAATTCAATTACAATAATCACCCGTTTTTCGGTACTGCGAACGGCGTGAATTTTGCACTTGCACATAATGGCGTGCTGCATAATGACAGGCTTTTGAGGAAAACGGAAAAGCTTCCCGAAACTCACATTCAGACCGACAGTTATGTGGCGGTGCAGTTGATAGAAAAGGAAAACACCCTTTGTTCCGAGAGCCTCAAAAATATGGCTGAGAAAATAGAGGGTTCGTTTTGCTATACGGTTCTAAGCGATAGGAACGAGTTGTATATTGTCAAGGGTGATAATCCGATTGCCTTGTACAAATCTGAGGGATTTTACATTTATGCAAGTACCGAGGAAATTTTGAAAAATACTTTGCAGGAGCTGAATTTATCGAGGTTCAGCAAGGTAAATGTCAAAGGCGGGGATATTCTGAAGCTTGATTCAAACGGTGCTATCGAGATTGGGCATTTCGATTTTCGGGACGGTTTTTATGGACGTTATCTTCTTGAACCCGACGAAAGCTATCTTGAAGAGCTTGCGTTTGTTTACGGTATTGAGCAGGAGGATATTTCGACGCTGCTTGAATTTGGCTATGATGTGTTTGACATTGAGGAAATATTATGCTGTCCCGATATGGCGCAGGAATATCTTGACTATATCAGAATGATGTGAGAAAATCCGCTTGCTGAATGGCAGGCGGATTATTTTTTGAAAATTCCCAATAGGGTTATGGTTTATTTTGGGACGTTCCAAAATGCTAAAACCGACTTTATTGGGACGAAATTTAGCTGTAAAAAAGTGTCCAGTTAGAGTATAGTCTATTAGGACAATGAATTACTATTTACTTTATATTTACTGAAAATTTGTGCAATAGCTTCGTCTTTTGAAATAGTTCCGTCAATTACACGATCAGTTAAGTTTACAGCTTCTTTTGACGGATTCAATCCCTCTATCTTTAGCGAGGCTATAATACTTCTGTTAAGATTTTCCCGCGAAATATTTTTGTATTTCATTTCGGTCACTCCCTTATGGCGTTATTATATCACATTTTAAATTTAAAATCAAGAGAAAGGAATAATTTTTATGAAAGTAGGTTAGTTCGTGTATCCACAGCGGAGCAGAACATGGCTCGGCAGGAGGTTTTGATGAAACAGCTCGGTGTTGAAAAAGTTTACATTGACAAAATTTCGGGTAAGTCAGCAAACTATCCACAGCTTCGGAAAATGATGTTCTTTGTACAGAACAGTGATACCGTTATTAAAACTATTTCACGATTCGCGAGAAATACAAGGCATTTATAGCACACCTTTTCAAAAATGCAAGGAAAAATATCAGAATAACAACATTTTTTACAATGAATATTATACAATTACGTATTATTTATATAAGCAATAATGTTTACAGCTTCTGTCTTTCAATTATGCAAGCCGTCACCCTGTCGGTAATGATACCCCTGTCACGTTCGGGATAAAATTCAAGAAAAGGTTTCAAAACCATCTCAATTTTCGCAGCTGTAAATGCGGGAATTTTAAGTTGCTTTCCGTATAAGCTTTCCGCGGTGTTTCGCTGACGGTTAAACGTGGTGTTGAACGGTCGTGCGTACACCTCCCGCATTAAAGCTTTCGGTTCAATATCCATGCGATAAAGCTGAGTATTTGAAAGCAATCCTGCGCCGTTGTCAAAAATCGGACAGTAATCATATTTTCCGTCACATTCAAGCAGTGCGATATTGTTAAGATGACGGTCGTCGTTCAGAAAAACCGCGTCAATTTCAAAAATCAGCGTAAGGTACTGCGGGAACAGCTTTAAGCCTGTAAATTCTGCGGTTTTCTCGGCTATATAAGCAATTCTTTTTTTATCGCTTGTAAGACGTTCCAGCATGTTTTTCAGCGGGACGTCAATAATTCTCGAAAATAAATGACTAAGCGTAATAATTGACTGACAGTCCTGCAAAAAATTTTTACTTGAGCAGGCGGTTCGCTTATGCTTATGCACGATAACCTTTTCTACATCATAGCGCACAAATTTAAAAGGAAAATCGGTCTCAATATTGCCTTTTTCCAAAAGCCGCGAAATTACAGCCTCGCTCAATGCTTCATATCCGAACTGATCAAGCTTGTACCACTTATCCGAAGCTACGTCGTACCATTTTTCCTGATTGCCCTTTGAGGACGTTTCTGCAATTTTTTCATCGGTAACAAAATTTATACTCATATGTCCTCCAATTCAAGCCACTGGTCGTCCTCAGCCATTTTTCCGCCTGTTTTTTCAATTATTTTAATAGGGTCAAATTCGTCAAGACCGATTGCCTCAAGATATTCACGCAAGCCGCTTCTGCCGCGCGGTATACAGCGTTCTTCGAGAAAAGCCGTAAAATCTTCCCAAGTGGGCAAAGCTTTTTTACCGAAAGCGGTTTTTACAACATTATCTGTATAGTTTTCCATGGCAACGGTGTTGTCGGAGAAGTCGGCGTAAATCAGCGTGCATAAAATATCTCCGTTATAAAATTTCAAAATTTTTACTTTATGTCCAAGAGACTTTTTCTTTTCGGCAAATTCACTTATTCCAACAGCTTTGGATATGGTAATTTTTTCGCCGTCAAACTCCATTACCAAATCACGATTATCCGCGTTCAACCCGAGTTTTTTCACCCAAGAATTCGGGAGAGATATTTTATAATTTTCAGAATTTTTGGACGCATTACCGCCTGCATGTCCGGTTATAATTCTTGCTTTGCGAATATCCATTACACCG
>CAMWVO010000375.1 GCA_947177695.1 uncultured Clostridia bacterium | reverse complement strand
ACCACCGAGATCTACACGCGTAAGATCGTCGGCAGCGTCAGATGTGTTTTTTATATTTTTGGTAGACGACGTAGATCTACACGGCTATGCCGAAGCTTCTGGAGCGGGCGGGCAACTTTGAAAGCGGCTCCATCACGGGTATCTATACGGTGCTTGTGGAGGGCGACGATACCAACGAGCCTATTTCCGATACAGTCCGCGGTATCATCGACGGACATATTATCCTTTCCAGAAAAACAGCGGCGAGAAACCATTATCCCGCCATAGAAATACTTGAATCGGTGTCCAGACTTATGACGGAGATCACCGACAAGGATCAGCAGAATACCGCGTCAAAGATGAGAAATCTGCTGTCGGTATACTACGCGAACTACGATCTTGTTTCAATAGGCGCCTACAAAAAGGGCACAAACCCTGCGCTGGACGAGGCTCTGCGCAAGATAGACAAGATAAACGCATTTTTGCAGCAGGCTACCGACGAGGCGTTCTCCTACGAGGAGACGGTTCAGATGATGAAGGACGCAATCAAATAAAAATAAGGAGGGGAATTATTTTGCGCTTTGAAAAGGGTTTGGCAGTTCTTGCGGCGGCGGTGATTGCGGCCTCGGCTGTTACGGTCACGGCGTTTGCAGCGGGAACCAAAGTCCCGATAACCGAAAAATATTTCCCCGATGAAAATTTCCGCGAGTATGTTTCGCAGTTCGATACCAATAAAAACGGTTATCTTTCCCAAAAGGAGAGAGACGCCGTTACCGAAATAAATATATGGTATCCGGATTATGACAAACAAATATGCTCCCTTGCGGGCGTGGGTTACTTCCAAAACCTTGAAAAGCTTGAGTGCTCCGGAAACCGGCTTACAAAGCTTAATGTCAGCAAAAACACGAAGCTTGAAGAATTAAACTGCGGTGAAAATCAGATAGCAAAGCTTGATATAAGCAAGAATATACTGCTGAAAGAGGTCAGCTGCTCCATGAACGAGCTGACAAGTCTCGACGTAAGCAGAAACACAAAGCTTGAATCGCTCGTGTGCAACTGGAACAAGCTGACGGAGCTTGATGTGAGCAGGAATACGGGTCTCAGATCGCTTGAATGCATGGCAAACGAGATTTCGGCGCTTGACGTAAGCAATAATAAAAAGCTTAAATATTTCAGCTGTTCAAGGAATAAGCTTACAGAGCTTGACGTTAGCAAGCATACGGAACTTTATTGGTTTGAATGCGGGCATAACGGGCTTACGGAGATAGACGTGAGCAAAAGCACAGGGCTTTATCTCTTTGACTGTTCGGGAAATGATCTGACAAAGCTTGACGTAAGCAGGAATACAGAGCTCAGCGTTTTAGACTGCGAGGGCAACAGGCTTACGGAGCTTGACATAAGCAATTGTGCAGATGGTATTCTAATGCACTGCGATGAGGGTGTAAAAGTAAAAAAATAAGGGGGGAATTATTTTGCGCTTTAAAAAGATTTTGGCTGCATTTGCGGCGGCGGTGATGGCTGTTTCGGCTGTTACGGTAACGGCGTTTGCGGACTCAAAGGGCGTTAAAATAAGCGAAAAGAATTTCCCCGACGAGGTTTTCCGCGGATATGTTTCGGACAATTTCGATACGGATAAAAACGGGTATCTTTCCAAGGAGGAAAGAAAAGCCGTGACGGAGATCAGTGTGGGCATTAATTGGGAAGGCTACCGCTGGGATAATCCGGTGGAATCGCTGAAAGGCGTGGAATATTTCACAAGACTGAAAAAAATTGACTGCACCGAAGGTAATTTGACAAGCATTGACGTAAGCAAAAACACACGGCTTACGCATTTGCTGTGCAGAGGTTCTGTGTTTACCGAGCTTGACGTGAGTAAAAACACAAAGCTGAAACAGCTTGAATGCGATCGTGCCGATCATTTTGGCAGAGGCGGGATAAAGCGCCTTGACGTCAGCAATAATACTAAGCTTGAATATCTTTCCTGCAGCGGCAATGACATAGAAGAGCTTGATTTAAGCAATAACGCAAAGCTTGAATATCTTTGCTGCGGCGGCAATTATATAGAAGAACTTGATGTAAGCAAAAATACCAAGCTGAAAGTTTTGGCTTGCAGCTTTTGCAAGCTGAAAAAGCTTGACGTAAGCAAAAATACCGAATTGGAAAGGCTGGTCTGCAATGGAAACAAGCTGAAAAAGCTTGACCTGAAAAACAATACCGAGCTGGTTGAGCTTTGGTGCTTTGAAAACCGGATCAAGAGTCTTGACCTGAGCAGCTGCGCAAAGCTGGAAAGCTTACATTGTTCAGACAATAAGCTGACAGAACTTGATGTAAGCGGTTGTCCGAAGCTTGACGAATTAAATTGTTACCGTAATGATATCACGGAGCTTAAAATTAACATTGCCCGCAGCATTACAGTAATTAAATGCGACGATAATGTCAAAATCATAGAGCCGTAAATATAGCGGCATGGGTACAGCTTCTACCCGCTAATCTCTATATTCCGACACGGAGGACTAACGCTTGAAACGGTTTGAATTTTCTTTGAACAAGCTGATGAACTACAAGCAGCAGGTGCTGGACAGGGAGAAAAACAGTCTTGCTCACCTGAGACGGCAGCAGCAGCAGTACATAGATGAAAAACGAGCCTTGGAGGAAAAACTCAGGAACTCAAACAGAGAGTTTTGTCTGAAATCCGCTCAGGGCATGACTATAATGCAGGTAAATGTTTTTAAGGGCTATCATCAGTCCCTTTCGGCTCAGATAAAGGAGCTGGAGGCTTCCATCGAAAACATGGAGGTCAAGGTGCAAAGACAGCTTTCGGTGGTTATCGAGGCGACGAAAGAAGTCTCCTCGCTGGAAAAGCTGGAGGACAAACAGCTTGAAGAGTACAACTTCAAAGCTGCTAAGGCTGAGGAACAGTTCATTGCCGAGTATGTGACAAACAGCACCTACAGAAGTTAATCAGGTTTAAGGCGCGGACGCTTCGCTTTATGAAGCAAACGCACTTTAAATAAAATACTATAGAGTAAAGGAGGGAAAAAATGACGAACACGGTTTTATTCGATCTGCAGGCGGCG
>CAMWVO010000374.1 GCA_947177695.1 uncultured Clostridia bacterium | reverse complement strand
CGGCAGATAGCTTTGATACAAAGATTGAACGAAAGGATTATCCATTACACATGCCGCCGTCTAAAGTGATGGCGGCAAAGCTTTGTTTCCGAGACGGGAAAAAGCTTTGATAAAAAGATTGCATGAAAGGCTGAGCCTTGACACTTTGCAGTTTGTCCGAAAGCCGCCTGTTTCCTCTTTGCGGCATTTGTGCGGTATTACCTTAAATGTCCGAAGAAATTTACCGATTTTTGTCGATTAAATAAAAATCGCGGAGGACTATGCAAAATTGTGTTGACGGAAACTGTCCGCGGTGATATAATAAGTATGTTTTGTGAAAAAACGAGATACTGTTATTTGGGGGAGATACATATGAAAAATGCAAAAATTAAAGCAGGCATTATCAAAACCGCACTGCTTCTGCCGCTGGCTCTCTGCCTTTCTGGCTGCGGAGCAAAGTCTGTCAATCTGAATGATTACCTTACCATCGAATGCAAGGGTATCGACACGGCGGGCAAGGCAAGCTTTTCCGTTGATGTAGAACAGTTTGTTAAGGACAACGCCGAGGCTCTCGGTCTGGAGGACGCTTCTTTCGGTTCGCTTCTGATGGTCTACGATGACTTCTACGACGTGCTTGACGGCGAGCTTGACAAGACCTCTGATCTTTCAAACGGCGACAAGATCACCTTTAAGTGGGACGATATTGACACCAAAAAGTTCAAGGAAAAATATTCCGTAAAGCTGACCTTCTCCGACGTGCCTTACGAGGTAAGCGGTCTTGAAGAGGCAAAGGCATTCAACCCGTTCGATTACATAACCGTTACCTGCGAGGGCTTTGCTCCATACGGAAAGCTCAGCATCAGCAAGAACGGCGAAAATCCCATATCTGGAATAAGCTACCGCTCCGACAAGGCTGACGGTCTCAGCAACGGCGACAAGGTAATCATCACCGCGGAGGCGGGAAGCGATCTTAAGGAATACTGCATGAGCAAGGGCTATTTGCCCTCCGAGACCGAGTTTGAGTACACCGTAAGCGGTCTTGCAAGCTACGCAACAAGGCTTGACTTCATTCCCGCAGACTCCATGACAAAAATGGACAGCCACGCTCAGGACGTTTTCAAAGCAGGCGTTGCTAAGAACTGGAATAACAGCGAGTCGCTCAAGAATGTTGAGCTTATCGGAAATTACTTCCTTACACCGAAGGACGCTTCTATTTCCACCAACACCTACAATTACGTTTATTTCATTTATAAGATCACTGCGGAAAACATGGAAAAAGGCGAGGATTTCGATTACTACTATTATTCCTACTACACAAACATTATCCTGCTGGACGACGGCACCTGCTCCTTTGACCTGAACAGTCTTACCGTCCCCGAGGGCAGCAGCTTCTTCGGCGTGGTATCGGGCGAGGCATTCTCCACAGGAAGTCATTACTACAAGGGCTATGAAGACCTTGACAGCCTGTTCAACAAGCAGGTAACTGCAAGGATCGACAAGTATCAGTACGAATCCACCGTGAATTGATAAGGTTTTAAGATCACAAAAACGAGGATAGAAATTCCGGAACAAAGCGTCCGGAATTTCTATCCTCTTTTTAATGTATTGCATTAGATGTAGTACTGCGCCTGAGCTTTGAACATTTCGGAATACAGACCGTCCTGTTTCCGAAGCAGCTCGTCGTGGGTGCCGAACTCTTTTATCGTACCCTCCGAAAAGACCGCAATATGGTCGCAGAACTTGCAGCTTGACAGCCTGTGTGAAATATAGACCGCCGTTTTGCCTCCCACAAGCTCGTCGAAACGCTTGTATATCTCGTACTCCGCAACGGGGTCGAGAGCGGCTGTAGGCTCGTCAAGGATAACCACGGGAGCGTCCTTGTAGAGCGCGCGGGCAATCGCAAGCTTCTGCTGCTCGCCGCCCGAAAGCTCCACGCCCTCCTTGTCGAACATCTTGAACATCATGGTCTCACGACCGTTGGGCAGGGTCTTCACCTTTTCGTCAAGACCCACCTTTTCAAGCAGCGAGTCCATTACCTCGGACGGCTCGGTATTTCCTAAAAGCACGTTGTCGTCCACCGAAAACGCCAGCAGACGGAAGTCCTGAAATACCACCGCGAACAGCTTCATGTACTCGTCGTAATCGTAGCTTTTGATGTTCACGCCGTCAAGGAGTATCTCCCCGCTGTCGGTATCATAAAGACGGCACAGAAGCTTGATAAAGGTAGTCTTGCCCGCGCCGTTAAGTCCAACAACGGAAAGCTTTTCGCCGCTGTGCAGGGTAATGGAAACGTTGTCCAGAACCTTTACCCCCGTGTTGGGATAGGAGAAGCTCACGTTCTTAAATTCAATGGTGTGACCCTTGTCAAGGTTTTCTACCTTTTTGGTACCCTTTTCCATGTAGGGCGGGTACTCCATGAACTTCACCACCTCATAGGCGTAACCGCTTGACTTTTCCACCTGCTGAAGTCCGAAAACAACACCCTGCAAGGCGTTTGACAGCGTACCCGAAGCATTCACAAGCTGGGTGAACGTACCTATGGTTATCTTTCCGATTATCGCAAGAACACCAAGATACAGATATGTGCCGAAGTCCCTTGCCGCAGCGGTGAAAGAATCCGTAATAATGTAGGGACGTTTCATTCGGTATATCTTTTCCCAGTAGGCGTTCAGGCGGTTTATCTGCTGGGACGCCTTTTCCGTCATCATTCCTCCCGCGCTGTAAAGACGCACGTCCTTGCCGCCGCGGTAATCCTCCATCTCCCAGAGAATGTGTCCGAAGATACGGTCTATTCCAGACAGCTCGGAGAACTGCTTAACGTCGATGTCGTTCTTTTTCTTGTTGATGACCGCGCTTACCGCAAGCAGCGCTCCCACGGGAAGCAGCAGAAGCGGTGCGCTTGCTATCATAACTGCCGCCGTACCGAAAATTTTCAGCATGTTGGATATGGTATTGAAAAATGCCTTTGCCATTTCGTGTACGCCGCCCGAATACCAAATTCCGTCGCGGGCTTTTTTGATCTGCTCCAGAGCCTCCTTGTTTTCGGTCAGAGCGAAGTCGATCTCCATGCACCTGCTTGAAAT
>CAMWVO010000373.1 GCA_947177695.1 uncultured Clostridia bacterium | reverse complement strand
CTCGTGGGCTCGGAGATGTGTATTTGAGACAGTTTCAAAATATCACTTAACTGTATCAGCTTTTCAACTGATATTCCGTCACGACCGTTTTCAATTCGACTGTAATGATTTTGTGAAAAATCAAGTTTATCATATACGTCCTGTTGTGTAAGACCTAATTTAATGCGCTGTCTGCTTATCCTTTCACCGATTTTAAGCCGGTCGAAACCCATTTGAATATCACCTCCGACATAATAAATTATACAATATATTGCTTAAAAAATTAACAATTTAATGCATTATATATTATCGACAGAAATAATGTATTAGATTATATAATCACATGACAGGTTTGTCAAAACAAACCAAAAATACCGCGCAAATTTTGTGCGGTATTTTTATTGACATAAGAGGTTTGTTGTGATAAACTTACAGTAAACCGAGGTTTATCGGAGCAAACCTCCGAGGAAAGGAATGTATATCATGGAAATGGAAGAATATAAGCTTTTCGACGCGGAGTACCGCTTTCTTGACATTGTGTGGGATAAGGAGCCTGTGAACTCCACGGAGCTTTCGGTTATCTGCCTTGAACGTCTGGGCTGGAAAAAATCCACCACCTATAATATGATACGCAAGCTTTCGGAAAGAGGCTTCGTGAAAAACGAGAACGCGACTGTGTCCGCAGTTATCAAGCGGGAGCAGGTTGCCAAGTACGAGGGCGAAGCAGTCGCGGAAAAATATTTCGGCGGTTCGCTTCCCGCGTTTATCGCCGCTTTTCTGGACGGCAGAAAGATCTCCGACGAGGAAGCGGAGGAGCTGAAAAGAATGATCGACAAGGCGAAAGGACAGTGAGCTTATGGCAGGAAAATTTGATCTTTTGGGTTTTTTGGATTTGCTTTCGGGCGCAAGCTTTGCCGCGGGAATTGCCGTTCTTGTGGTCATTGCGGCAAGACTTATACTGAAAAAAGCGCCTAAGCGGTGGTCTTACATAATGTGGGCTGTGGTGTTCTTTCGGTGTCTGTGTCCGTTTGCGGCGGAAAGCTCTGTGAGCATTTTCAATGCTCTGAATTTTGCGGGAACTGCTTTGACTTCCGAGACTGCTGAGGCTGACGGGACTGCGGAAAGTCATGCCGTTAATGTTTCCGAAACCGTACCCGTAACGGACAGCAGCTATGTTCCCTACGCATCGTCGGAGACGGTTCAGCCGCCCGCTTCGGAGGAGTATATCGTAAACACCGAAAGCGTTCGGTGGGACAGCTATCTGCCTGTCTCAAACGATATACAAAACGTATATAACAACCAAGATATACAAAATGCTGATAAAAAGCAGCCCGAACAAGCCGAACAGCCCGCAGCGGAAAACGGCATGGACAGCCGTACAATATTTACTATAGTATGGCTCTGCGGCGTGGGGGCTATGGCTCTGTACGGTATCGTTTCGGCGGCGCGGCTTGCGGCGCGGGTGAAAACCGCGGTCAGAACGGAAAAGGGCATTTACGAAAGCGACAGGATATCCACCGCGTTTGCGGCGGGACTTCTCCGTCCTAAAATCTATATCCCCTGCGGCATACCCGAGGACGAGCGCAGGCTTATAGTCATGCACGAAAGGGTGCATATCCGCAGGAGGGACTACCTGTTCAAGCTGCTTGCTTTTGCTGGACTTTCCCTGCACTGGTTCAACCCGCTGATATGGGCGGCGTTTGCACTGATGACGAGGGATATGGAGATGTCCTGCGACGAGGCGGTGCTGAGGGAATGCGGCGAGAGCGGCAGGATACTTTACGCGGAGGCTCTGCTGAGAGTTTCCGTGAGAGGCTTCGGAGGCGCGGCTGTGGTCGGCTTCGGAGAAACGGGAATAAAGGAAAGGGTGAAAAATGTGCTTAACTATAAAAAGCAGGGCAAGCTTGCTGCCATAGCGGCGGCAATGGTAATGCTTGCGTCCTGCACTATGGCGGGTACCGACGCTGTGGACGGCGGACGTGAGGATACGTCTGCGGACAGTACGTCGTCAAATATGTCCGCGGCTGACGATAACGAAAGCAACAGCGCAGACGGTGAAAATGTCGGCGGCAATGAGGAAAATACGGAAGCGGGCAATAATGTTGACCTTAACATTACATCTGAATTTTTTGACAGATGCATCACGCTTTCGGCAAGAGAGCCGTTCGTTGTGATAGGCAGTCCCGAAGTCGACGGATACCGTCCGCGAAACGTCTGGCTGATACCGATAGACAGGACGGGCGGCATTACCGGCATGGGTGCGGAGAATTTCATCATTGACGATGACGGAGTTGTAACGGCAACGTTCCGCGTACACTGCGGCGACAGAAAGGTCGCTTCTCCCGCGGACGGCGAGGTACTTTGGGCTGACAAGACCTGCGTTGTTCTCGACACCGAGTACGGCGCGGTCACATACGGCGATATGAGAGAAGTTGAACTGAAAGCGGGCGACAAGGTGGTCAAGGGCGAACCGCTGGGCAGAACGGCGGGAGATGGCTATACTGGATACGCTGTTCAGGCAAGCATGTCTATTTCCGAAGCGTACAAGGACGTTGATTTCCCGATAAGCTCTCTGTATTGCAGGGCGAGCGTGAGCAACGGGGCTTATACCTATACGTCCAGCGAAGCAAGGTTTCTCGGAGACAACGCGGATACCGTGCGGCTGCTTGAGACTGTTGACTTATATGAAAAGACTCCTTGGTATGATGCAAGTGACGGCAGAAAAGAGTTCCGCGGAACATTTCTCAGCGAGTTTAAGCTGGTAAGCGATATGGAGGGCGGAGAGCAGCTGAGGCAGAAGCAGAACAGTATCGAATGGCTGTCGCCATTTCTCACCTCCAGTAAGCTTGCCGAACAGGAGCGCCGTTCGCAGGAGGAAGAACTCCGTAGGCTTCAGGAGGAAGAAGAAAGCAAGCTTCAAAAGCTTCGCGAGGAAGAAGAACGTCTGAAAAAAGAAGAAGCCGAGCTTCGAAGAAAGTCAGAGGAAGCGGCAAATGCTGCCAATGACGGTATCCGCGGTATAACGCCGACGATCGAAAATGAGCCGGAAACTGTTGAACTCGGCGGCAAGACATACTATTTTAT
>CAMWVO010000372.1 GCA_947177695.1 uncultured Clostridia bacterium | reverse complement strand
ACGGCAGATAGCTTTTGTACCGTTATTATTCTAATCTGAGGTATTGACTTTTGTCCCGTCTTATATTATTATTGTATCATAATTAAAATTAAAATCAAGTACGCACATTTAAGTAACATACTATCATTAAAGTTATATACTTACCTAAAGGAGAGTGCAAATTATGAGTTTGGAATGTATAAAGGACGCAAAGCTGGAGGAGACGGGTTTTAACTATACTATGTCTCTGATACAGGGAAAATACAAAATGTTTATTCTGTATGCGCTTATGGGCTACGGGACGGTTCGGTTCAACGAAATGAAAAAATACATCGGCGGTATATCCTACAAAACCCTCAGCGTTACGCTTAAAGAGCTTGAAGCGGACGGTCTTGTCCACCGCGAGGAATATCCCCAGATCCCGCCGAAGGTGGAATACAGCCTTACAGAGCGCGGCAAATCTCTTATCCCCATTCTGGACATGATGTGCGACTGGGGAGAACGGCACAGGCAGAAATAAACGCCGCAGACTTCGGTTTCAGCCAAAGTCTGCGGCGCATTTTTATTTTACTTTTCTTTTGTTTCCGCTTCTGTTTTTGTTTCTGTTTCTGTTTTTGTTTCGGCATTTTGAGTATTGTCCTGACCGTCAGAACTGTCCGTACCGTCACCGCTTTTTTCCTCGGAGGGGGCGTCCTCTTTTTTGAGTACGATCTCGTCCCTTGTGGGAAGCGAAGTAAATTCGGGATATCCAGGCTGCTCCGAAATAGTCTTATGAAACGGTATGAACGAGATCAGCTTGATATGAATGACCGCTGCATACAGCGCAAAGGGAGCGATCCAGACCGTCTGTAACTGCGGTATTACGGCAAAAATAAGCGCAAGATTAAGTATAACTTCAATAATAAGCGCAGCCTTGTTCATAGTGCCCGCGATAAATTCAAGAAGAAAAACTGCCAGCGCAAGCAGCGGTATGAAAAGATTTATCTGCGGAAGCATTTTTTCCATTCGCATAAGGTACGTGAAGCCGAAAAGAGAGTACGCGCCGAAAAATGCCATTACACCCACAGAGTAAATAAGCGTATATTTGAACACCTGATTAATAACATTTCTCAGAGCGTCCGCACAGTCCCGCTTGTGAGCGTCGTCAAGTTTTGGGATATCTTTCGGCTCCACGTTTACCTCAAATTGAAATTTGCTCATTCTGCGGCTCTCCTTTCGTATGCGCTGTCAGCTGTTGTCCGTATCCTCGGCTGTCGGATTGATCTCGTTTTTCGTTATATAGTTGTTCCACAGCTCAACGGCGTGTTCGTAATTTGTTCTGAACTTTTCCTCGTTTATGCCTATGCCGCCGTGGGGTTCTCTGAACGCGGCGAACAAATCGTCCGAAAGCGCGGAGTACTCAATATCCTCCGAAAGGCTTGTTCCGCTGAGCATATAGCCAAGCTCGGTGACGTTTTTGTCATCTGGGAAATCCTTGCTCAGATCGGAGAAAACGCCCTCTGTAACGCCGATTTCCTCGCAGGCTTCCTTGTCGGCAATGATAATTACCGTGTCCCCCGACTGAAATTCCGCCACAAGCTTTGTCTGATCCGACTGGCGCAAATAAAGGTCGTTCTGGGATTCGCCCATTACCGCGGGAGCGTAAAACACTCTTACGTCAACCTTGCCGTCGCCGTTATAGTCCTCACAGTACCGCTCTAAAAGCTGCTCAATGCTTTCGGTATAGAACTGAAAGCTGTCGTCCCTGGCGATTATCATAACCGTAACGTCGGGCTTGACCCTTGTCACCAGATCGTACACAAGGAACGCCAGAATAAGAAAGATAGCCGTACCTATGATAATGTACATCTTGTTGTGATAAAAGAAATTGCTTACCCTCTCCCACACCGTGTAGTGACGCTCCGCCTTGACCTCGGTCGGAATGTCCTCCTCGGAAATGACCCCCTGTTTAAGCTTTAAAAGCTCCAGCTTTTCCTGCCTGAGTTTTTCGGCATAGCGGTCTCTTTCTTTCCGCTCACGCTCGGCTCTTGCCGCCTCAAGCTCGCTTTGGCGTTTGAGTTCCTCGGCGCGTTCCCTTTCGTTCACCTCGCGGTAAACCTCCATAAAGGATTTTCCCTTTTTGACTTTGGGTTCTTCCGCGGGAATGTCCTCACGCGGTTCTTTGTTTTCGGTATCGGGCATATTAGGTTCCTTTCCTTTTAAAAATTATTCGCTGTGATTTTCAATGTAGTACTTGCAGGCATCTACAATGAACTTTGCCTTGCTGATTTTGTTGTTTTTGCAGTAGTCGTCTATAAGGCTATAGTCGTCGGGCTTTACATTGGCTTGTATTTTTTTATAATTTTCTTTGTTGTACTTGTTGCTTGCCTTAATATGTGCCTTGCTGACTGCCATATCAACTACTCCTTTGGTAATACTGCACAAATTATATGACATGTATCACGGTTATATTTGTGTGATAATCGCCGCAAATTTTCTTGACAATAACCGTGATGTATGTTATAATTAAATCAAGATAAAACTTGAAAGGAAATGCTTATGGACTGCAATAAATTCAGCTTTGATGCGCTTTTTGCAAACGAGGAATTTCAATTTTACGAATCAAGAGAACTGATCTCGGCTTTCGATGAATTGAACAATGTTCTTGAATCATTTATTGCGGACGAAACGATACGTTCATACATATGGTTAGCAGCCTCAGACTGCACTCTGGAAGCGCAGCGTGCTTCATTTATGCAGGGCTTCTGCTTCGCCGTTAAATCAATAAAATTCCTGATGAAAATATAAACGCAGTAAATATCGGAGCGGTAACGCCCCGATATTTTTTTGTCTGTCTTAATATTCAAGCTTTTTGTTAAGATAATCAACAAGCTCCTCGATCTTAACGCGCTCCTGCTCCATGGTGTCACGGTCGCGGACTGTCACGCAGCCGTCCTTTTCAAGAGTGTCAAAATCGTAGGTAATGCAGAACGGAGTACCGATCTCGTCCTGACGGCGGTAACGCTTGCCGATCTGTCCCGCCTCGTCGTACTCAACGGAGAAGTGCTTGGAAAGCATTGTGTAGACCTCGGTCGCCTGCTCCTTGAG
>CAMWVO010000371.1 GCA_947177695.1 uncultured Clostridia bacterium | reverse complement strand
AAAGCCACGCTCGTCGCTCTCTGCGGAGACATAAGTCACGGTGATCATATAGACGGTATTGCTTTCAAGTTCAACAAATCCGGTATAATCATCAGCTCCCGTAAAATTTTTTTCGTACTCGATCTTCGGGTTATCCATCGTTTCCGGGGAAGTGTCTCCCTTTTTGGAAATATCCCAGCCCTTTACAGTGATCCTGTCGGGCTCAAAGCCCGCGGGAAATCCCAGTAAAACAGACGCCGAGTGCAGGCGGTTTAGCTTAACGTTTGAAGCCAGCTCGTCAAGCGCGTGGATTGCATCGGTTTCGACCGAACCGCGCAGGTCCGGGTTGTCGGGAATATCATAAGTCCAAGACACACCTGCGGAAAGGATCATCGCCCCCGAATGGGAGTAGGACGAGAGCGGGTCGGTTATCCTCATAGGCTGAGGATAGCTTGTCCGATCGGCAATAACCTTTTCCGAGGCAGTCGTGATTTTTTTCAAGTCCTGCTCGGACAAACTGTAGCTTGCCGCCTCGCCGCAGAACTGCTCCGTACCGAAAACGCCGAGCGTTCCGTCCTTGTAAAGATTCATAATGCAGAAATCCATACCCTGCTGCTCCGCCGAATCGTTCCTCAGTATTTCTATTTCCAGCACTATGGTGTCGGGGTCGGGCAGATCGTAAGGGTCGGGATTTTTCGTGAGACTTGCCGAGTTTACCGCGGAAGCAAGCCCGTCAAGACTTTCAGAAGAGATGCTGCCAAGCATTGCGGTCGCCGTGACATTGTCAACCGTCACGCTGACAAAAGGGCTATCGCTGACGGAGAGAATTTCCGAAAAATTATTTTCCGCAGGTTCTCCTTTAGCAGTATTTCCGCAGGACGAAAGCCCGATCGCCGCGGAGAAAATCACCGCCGTTAATAATGCTTTTACTTTCATAATTATGACCATTTTCCCGTAGGGAAAATGTGTCCTCCTTTCTCGATGTTTTGTGGTTTTGCGTTAGCAAAATTCCGAGCTTAAATCGAGTTTCACTCGATGCGAGGAAAACAAAACTCGCAGTTTGAAAAATCATAGATTTTTCAAACTTTACCTCCTTATAGGGTCAGTCGTCAAGCTTCAGGACAGCCATAAACGCCTCCTGCGGTACTTCCACAGTACCAAGCTGGCGCATACGCTTTTTGCCCTCTTTCTGTTTTTCAAGCAGCTTTTTCTTTCGGGTAATGTCGCCGCCGTAGCACTTTGCAAGCACGTCTTTGCGCATTGCCTTGACGGTCTCGCGGGCGATTATTTTTCCGCCGATGGCAGCCTGAATGGGCACTTCAAAAAGCTGGCGGGGAATGTTGTCTTTAAGCTTTTCGGCAATTTTCCGCGCCCTGCCGTAGGCGTTGTCGGCGTGTACGATAAAGGACAGCGCGTCCACCACTTCGCCGTTGAGCATGATGTCAAGCTTAACAAGCTTTGAGGGAGCGTACCCGAGCATTTCGTAGTCGAAAGAAGCGTACCCCTTTGTGCGGGATTTGAGCGCGTCGAAAAAGTCGTAGACGATCTCGTTCAGCGGCAGCTCGTAGTGAAGCTCCACGCGGGTCTCGTCAAGGTACTTCATATCCTTGAAAACGCCCCGCCTGCCCTGACAAAGCTCCATGATGTTGCCAACGTATTCGCTTGGAGAAAACACGGAAGCCTTTACCATAGGCTCTTCCGCGGTCGCGATAACAGACGGTTCGGGATAGTTGGTAGGGTTGTCGATATAGACCGTGTCGCCATTGGTAAGATTTACCTTGTAGATTACCGAGGGGGCGGTGGTGATAAGGTCGAGATTGTATTCCCGTTCAAGACGTTCCTGAATTATTTCCATGTGGAGAAGTCCCAGAAAGCCGCAGCGGAAGCCGAAGCCAAGGGCAACGGAGGTCTCGGGCTCAAAGGACAGGGACGCGTCGTTCAGACGAAGCTTTTCCAGAGCGTCCCGCAGGTCGCCGTAGCGCGCACCGTCGGCAGGGTAAACGCCGCTGAACACCATAGGGTTTACCTCACGGTAGCCGGGAAGAGCCTCGGCGCAGGGATTTTCAGCGTCGGTGACGGTGTCGCCCACCTTTGTGTCGCTGATGGACTTTATTGAAGCTGTGATGTAGCCAACTTCGCCCGCATTGAGACCTCCAGCGTTAACAAGCTCGGTTGCGCCCATGTAGCCCGCCTCGACCACTGTAAACTCTGCACCAGTCGCCATAAGACGGATAGTCTGACCCGTTTTCACCGTGCCGTCGATAACGCGGACGTAAATAATTACGCCCTTGTAGCTGTCGTAAAAGCAGTCGAATATCAAAGCTTTAAGTGGACTGTCGTTATCGCCTTTAGGGCAGGGAATATCGGTGACAATTCTTTCAAGGACTTCCTCAACGTTAGTGCCAAGCTTTGCGGAGATACGCGGCGCGTCCATTGCGGGAATGCCGATAATGTTCTCCACCTCGTTGCAGACCCGTTCGGGGTCGGCGGAAGGCAGGTCTATCTTGTTTACGACAGGCATGACCTCCAGATCGTTTTCTATTGCAAGATAGGTGTTTGCAAGAGTCTGCGCCTCAATGCCCTGTGAAGCGTCTACGATAAGCACGGCTCCCTCACAGGCAACCAGCGAGCGGGACACCTCATAATTGAAGTCCACATGACCGGGGGTGTCGATAAGGTTGAACACGTAAGTTTGACCGTTTTGTGCGGTATAGTTGAGACGCACCGCGCGGGCTTTTATGGTAATTCCCCGCTCCCGTTCGATGTCCATATTGTCGAGGAGCTGTTCTTCCATATCGCGCTTTGCAACGGTGGAGGTAAGCTCCAGAATACGGTCGGCGAGGGTGGATTTTCCGTGGTCAATATGGGCGATAATGCAGAAATTGCGGATATTTTCTTTATTGTAAGACAAAATAACACTTCCTTAAAAATAATGGTAATTAAAAGTATTATACCATATTTTGCTGATGTTGTAAAGGAATTGCCGTGAATTTTCAAGGGAGTAAATTTTGATTTACAAGACTAACTATTGGTACGCTCAGGCGGCGAAGCCGCCGACTAAAGCTGGTCGAGCTGAGCCCAGCTCGCA
>CAMWVO010000370.1 GCA_947177695.1 uncultured Clostridia bacterium | reverse complement strand
GTTTTCCATACTGCTTGACATAGAAAGAAAAATTTCATCGGAAATAACGACGAAAACCTTGTATTCATAAAGCTTTTGCAGAAGAATATCCAGTTCGGAAATTCTCTTTTTAGCCTTGTCCGCCTCACGAATAAGCGAGGACTTTTCGGTATTTTTACTCGTATCCGAAGCTTTGCTTAATACAGCAACATACTTGTCAAAATCACGCTCTGCAAGCGCAGCGTGCCGCTGAACATCGCTCAAAACGACTTCATAAAGCTGTTCAAAGGTTACATAATGGTTTGAGCAATAATCTTTCCCATACTTGACCATAGTCGCGCATCGGTATGCTCCCTTGCTGTTTTTATCGCACTTTCTCTTAGAAAATCCGTGCCTTTTGCCGCAATCGGGACAGTAAACAATTCCTCTGAAAATGTTGTCGGGGTTTGTAGTTTTGTCACGAGTCTTAATTGAAATACGAGCCTTGACCGTTTCAAAATCACTCTCGCTTACAAGCGGTTCGTGAGTATTTTCAACAACGATCCAGTCCTCCTCAGGGTGTTCGATAATTCGCTTGTCCTTAAAAGACTTTACCTCATGCTTGTGACTGACAGTTTTCCCGGTATAAACGGGATTTGTCAGAATACCCTTGATAGTGGATTTTTGCCAGCTGTATGGATATTTCGGAAATGTCGGACTGTCTGCATTTCCGTTACGCACTAAATTTTCGGCTCTCGGAATAAGCAGCTTCAATTCCTGCAATTTGTTTGCAATCTCCCAACAGCTTTTACCCTCCAATGCCATTTGAAACATCATCTGAACATAGGAGGCTTTGTCATTCGGAACAAGCCTTATTCTGTCTTGTTCGTCCTTGCTGTAACCGTAAGGCGGCATTCCCGATGTACAATCTCCTTTAAGAGCTTTCGTGCGGAGCGCAGACTTTATTTTCTTTGAAATGTCTTTCGCATACCACTCATTTATGATATTGCGGAACGGTGCAAATTCATTTTCTCCTATATCGGAGTCAAAACCGTCATTTATGGCAATACACCGCACATCATTTTGAGGAAAATAAATTTCGGTGTAATATCCTATCTGCAAATACTCACGACCCAAACGAGACAAATCCTTAACAATAATTGTTCCGACCGTACCGTTTTCCACATCTGCGATCATTCTCTTAAATGCGGGACGTTCATAATTCGTGCCTGTGAAACCGTCATCAACGTAAAATTCCGTTGTTCCAAAACCTTTTTCATTAGCGTATGTTTCAAGCATAGCCTTTTGGTGTCGTATGCTCATACTATTTCCGCTATGGTAATCCTCATCTTTGCTGTATCTGCAATAAAGTGCAGTTACATTTTTCTGCTGTTTTAACTTCACAATTAAAACTCCTTTCCAAACAGCAGATTATGACTTTAAATAAATTATACTACATAATCTGCCAAAAAACAATATATTATTACAAAAAATTACCCTTGAAAATTGTCTGTTTTTATGGTAAAATTGTCAGGGAGATGATAAAATGGTTTGTAATTTCAGTACGGCTGTAAATTTAATTCAAGAATATATGCGTGAGGACAGCGAACTGCCGCAAATTGATTTTATCGCAAATCTTTTTCATAGGTTTTATGATGAAAATGCGGATTTCTGCTTTGACGCCGCCTCGGTAAACCGTTGGATAAACGGAGCGTATGCCGTAAGTCCCAAAATACGTTTATTCTACTCCCAAAAGCGAAATAACGAGTATCTCGGTACAGATTTTGAGGAATATATCTTGCCGTATATTTACGATATTGCAATGCTTTCCGAAAAGCTGTACAGCCTTGTTATTTCCGATATGAGCATATCCGAAAACAAAAAGGGTGAACTGACCGCCGATTATCCTTTTGATAACAATGCCGATATTTCCGATTTTATCGGACGAATTATTGCATTTACTCTTGAAAGAAAGTTTATACCAAACACCACTCCCAAAATCGGAACAGGAACATTATCTCCCATAGCCGATGATATTATTTTTGGCAGCGACCCGCCCAAACCCTGCAAATTTTTTTGCGGACGTGATAACGAGCTTGAAGAATTGCACCGCTGTATTGCAGAAAATGATAAAATATTTATCACAGGCATTGCAGGAATAGGAAAAAGCGAATTTATAAAAGCTTACGCTAAAAAATACAAAAAAGAATATGCAAATATTCTGTATTTTAATTACGGCGGAAGCGTTGAAAAATTGATTGCGGACATTGATTTTGCAGATGATATTTTTTCGGATAATAAAGAAATGCGTTTTAAAAAACATAACAGATTTTTACGAAGTCTGAAAAGTGATACCCTAATAATTATTGACAATTTCAATACCGCTGCCCATAAAGAACCAATGCTGCAAATTCTTATGAAATACAACTGTAAAATTGTTTTCACATCACGCTGCACCTTTGAAATCGATTATACATACGAGCTTAAAGAAATATCGGACACGGAAACTCTGCTTGAATTATTCGGCAAATTTTATTCTCATACAGACAGCCATGAAGAAATAGTTATAAATATAATTGAAGCTGTTCATCACCACACTATGGCAGTTGAGATGTCTGCAAGACTTATTGAAAAAGGAATTGCCGAACCTGAAGATATTTTGAATAAACTCACGGAAAACAGCGCAGACCCTCGCTCCGAGGATAAAATCGGAATAAACAAAGACGGCGAAAATTTCAAGGCAACATATTATAACCATATCAAAACGCTTTTTTCACTTTATTTGCTTGACGAAGAAAATAAATATATTATGCGCTGTATGGTGTTTGTTCCGAGCAACGGAATAAGAATAAAAATGTTTGCAAAGTGGGCGGCACTCGAAAATACAAACGCTGTAAATGAGCTTATTGAAACGGGTTTTATTCAGAATAATCAGCTTGATCTTGCAGTTCTCCACCCAATGCTGCGGGATATTTCCATAGCTGATTTACAGCCCGATTTTAACACCTGCAAGCCGTTTATCGAAAGCGTTCATAAAATATGCCTGATAATCGGAGCGGATGTTGTATTCCATAATACGGTGCTTATAACATCGGAAAATATAATAAAATATTCTGT
>CAMWVO010000369.1 GCA_947177695.1 uncultured Clostridia bacterium | reverse complement strand
AGAAAAACGAAGCCGCAACTACCAAAAAATACAAGAATCTTTGGAAGCAGATCGCAGAAAGATTTAAGGATTATGACTAGAAACTCATTTTCGAAGGCAGGAACGAACCCCGCACCGAGGGCTCGGCAAAGGAATGGCCAGGCGGAACAAAGCCGGAATGGGAAGTCATGAACCGTATGTATAAGGTCTTTGTAAGCGCTGTAAGAGAAAGCGGCGGAAACAACAAGACCCGTTTCCTTATGATCGCTCCGTATGGGGCAACGTCTACGTCATATCAGGCAATGACTGCGCTGGAAATCCCCGACGACGACAGGATAATCGTTGAGGTACACGTCTATAACCCTTATAACCTTGCGCTTAACAGCAGTATGTCCTACAAGACTTTCGATGAAGACGGCAAAAAAGAACTGGACTGGGTATTGGACAATATCAACAAGGCGTATGTCAGCAAGGGAATACCTGTTATTATTGACGAATGCGGCTTTACCAACAAGGGCAACACAGACGAACGTATCAAGGCATATAAGTATCTGATCACTGAAGCGAAAAAGTACGGTATGCCATGCGTTATCTGGGACAACGGCGGAACCGGTGAGGGCAATGAAAAATTCGGATTTATAAACAGAACCACCTGCGAGTGGTACTTCCCCGAACTTACAAAGGCTATTGTAAACGCAGCAAAATAAATCAAAACCGACGTTCTCCGCAAAACGGGGAGCGTCGGTTCTTTCAGCCGCTGAGTTTTATGCATTGTAACGGTTATCGGGCGTGCGGTTTGTTCAAATATACGAATTTTATGTGGAATGAAAAATTTCCGCACTTCCGATTGTATATACAGCAGAGCGCTTCGGATATGCAAGCGCAAATTCGGTTTAAAGGAGAATGATCATGAAAGCAAAAAAATTTCTTGCAGCTGCGGCGGCGGTTCTGACAATGACCTGCGTTCCGCTGAACGCTTATGCTGATACCCTTGCGGAACGTGATGGGCTTAAATACCGCGTCTCCGACAGCGGCGAGGATATGGGTCTGTACAGCGGCTGGACTAAAAAGGGCGGCGACCGTTACTACTATAAGAACGGAGTAATGAAAAAGAACTGCTGGATCAGATCAAAGGGCGTGAGGAAATACTTCCTGCAAGCCGACGGAAAGCTTGCAACGGGAAAGGTGACGATTCAGGGTGTTGAGTACGAATTTGACGAAAAGGGCGTTATCGTTCCCGATGCTTGGGGACTTACGCTTACCGCAAAGGACGTAACGCCGATAAGCTGTACGGTGGTCTTTACCCAGTCGGGCGGAAATCCTACGGGAGAACTGGAGACAGGCGCCCCTTTTGAACTTGAGCGTTACCGGAACGGTCAGTGGACGGCTGTGGAGACGCTTCCGAGTGGATATGAACTTAATTGGCTTGACTATGCTGAGCTGATAGATAAAAATAAATCCCGTGAATTTAAGGTAGGGTGGCAGGATATTTACGGCGAGCTCCCCGCGGGAAAATACCGCATAGGCAAGGAGGTTCATGATTTCCGCAAAACTGCGGATTACGACCGGAAAATGTACTACGCATATTTTGAGATCGAAGCCGACTGAAATCGGGACATACTATATAAAGAACAGCCTGATATGGGCATAGCCATGTCGGGCTGTTTTTTGACTGTTCGGCAAGTGCGGTTTGTTTGCCGCAGAAAAATTTTTTCAAATGCTCTTGACTTTGACACCGTGTCGTGCTTTATAATTAACCTTGAAAGGAGATCTGTCATGGAAAATCTTACAATAAGCCAGGTGTCCAAAAGCTTAGGCGTAACGCCGAGAATGTTAAGGCACTACGAAAAAATGGGACTGATCACCCCGATCCGCAAGGAGGGCTACGCCTACCGCACCTATGACGAGACCGCTGTAAGACGTCTGCAGCAGATCGTTATACTGCGGAAGCTTCGTATTTCCTTAAAGGATATTTCCGTCATTCTCGACGACAGCCAGTACACGGCTACACTTGAAATTCTCCGCAAAAGCATTTCCGAGCTTGACGAGGAAATAAACGCTCTGGACGTTATCCGCGGCATTATCAGGGACTTTGCTGAAAGACTTGAAGAAAACCGTCTTAAAGCGGATTTCCACCTGCTTGAGGACAAGCAGCTTATTGAATTGTCCGAGACGCTCTCCCTTTCAAAGAATACCTTAAAGGAGGAACATTCGACTATGAGTGATCTGAATAATGCAAAAGATGTACTCAGCAAGCAGCAAAGCGACATAAAAATTGTTATGCTCCCGCCCCTGACCGTGGCTTCTCACTGCTGCGTCGGAGAAGAGCCCGAGGAGGCGTGCGGCAAGGTAATTACCGAATTTGTTCAGAAAAGCCGTCTGTATGAGATAAAGCCAGACACAAGAATGTTCGGCTTTAACCACCCAAATCCCGGCATTCTTGAGGGAGACATACATGGCTACGAGTTCTGGGTGTCTGTACCCGAGGATATGGAGGTTCCCGAGCCTCTTGTCAAGAAGCATTTTGACGGCGGACTTTATGCCGCAATGACAATTTCTTTCTCCGAATTTCAGCGCTGGGAAGACCTTTTCAAATGGGTGGAGGGAAACGACAAATACGAAGTTGACTGGCGCGGTACGGAGGAAATAATGGGCGGCAGCCTTGAAGAACACCTTAACTGGATATACAACGCCCATAACGGCTGGGATCCCGAGACAGAACTTGAAGTAAAGCTTGACCTTATGCTCCCTGTAAAGAAACGAGGTGAATAAAATGACCGAAAGCGAACTTTACAGACAGCAGCTTTCCGAACTTGGGCTTTGCAATGGGGACGTTGTTATGGTACATTCCTCAATGAAAGCCATGCAGACAAAGCGTACCCCCGAGGAAATAATCGGGGACATAGAAGCCGTTATCGGTGAGGAGGGCACTTTGCTCATGCCCGCTCTGACATATGAAAACGGTCCCGTTTTCGACAGCGAAAAATCGGAACCGTGTGTTGGTTTAATGGCAAAAACTTTCTGGCGTATGCCGAACGTCCTCCGCAGTATTAACCCTACCCATTCGGTCTGTGCAAAAGGAAAGCTTGCTCACACCCTCACTGTGGGAC
>CAMWVO010000368.1 GCA_947177695.1 uncultured Clostridia bacterium | reverse complement strand
TTCAAATACCTGCTTTGCACCGCCGTCGGGACACCTGAGCGCAAGTGCGCGCCGAATGTTGGTCTCCAGCTCCTCACGGGAAATTTCATTTGAAGCTTCTGCGCTTTCGGGAACGTCCTCCGCTTCGGGAATATCCTCCTCAAACTTTTTAGTAACTCCCGCACAGACCTGCGCTGGGACAGCCACAAAGCTCCACTCGTAAGCGTCGGAAATGTCCTCCAGCGACACGAAGCATTTCCTGCCGTCGTAACGTCTGCCCTTGACATGATGACACGCCTTGACGCGCCTGTCCGTGCCGCATACGGAGCAGATCTGCCTGTCCGCCGTGCAGGAAACGGATACCTCCTTTTTAATGCCGCCGTCTATCTCGCGGATAAGGTCGGCGTTGGAGTCTGTCCGCACCATGTAGGCGTACCCTTTGAGATAAGCGTATTTCTCGCCTATGGAATTTTCCCTGTCCTCCTCAATGACCTCCGTCATAAAAATGCGTGCGGTCTGATTGCCGCCCTTGGGGTCGTGGTCGAATATACCCGTCACGCCGATAAACCTTTCCGCCAGTTCGTCAAGAGACTTACGCGAAAACCGCTCGTTGTCGCGGTCTATCTCGTTGTCGCAGAGGGTCACGGGAAAAATAAAAACCTCCTCGGCGGAAAGCTGCCGTCTGGTAAATTTGTTGAGCTGTTCAAGCATTTCGGTATTTTCCATTGTATCACTCCTTTTTAAAATTGGACGTATTCCGTCCCCCGCCGAAAAGCGCAGGGGACGGCTCGTCCGTAAGATTTATGCCTTTGTTCCTATTGTCAGTACCTTTACAGCGTCCGCGGAAATAACGGAGAAGCCCGCGTTTACCGCAACAGCCGCTCCGTCGGAAAGCTTGGAGATAAGCTTGTCAACGTCCACGGAAACCTCGCCGCCGCGGATCATTTCGAGAGCGCAGGTCTTGTCCAGACCGATAACGTTATCGTTGTCAACAGCAGGGGACACAACTATCTCCGCACCGAAAGGAGTAACGATGTTTCCGCCGCCTGTTGTAACGGTCTTGTTCATCTCGTCGAAAGCGAGAATTTTCGCAGCCGTAGCGGGAGAGCAAAGGATAACGTTCATATCGCAGCTGTCGAACTCGCCCCAGAAAGCAGCAAGCGCAGCGTAATCAAAAGTGCTGCCGCCTGTAACGGAGCCGCCGCTTTTGGTAAGAGCCTTAACAGCCGCGCCCTCGATAGCCTTTGCAAGCTTTGCGCCCACAGCCCTGAGGGCGGCGGCGAAAACGTCCAGTCTCTGCTGTCTTACAGCCTCGTAGGGAGCGTTGATAAGTCTGCCGTACTTTTTAAGATCAACAACGTCCGCGGAAAGCGTAATGCTGCTTTCGGGCAGAGCCGCGCCGACAGCGGTGGTTTTTGTGTACTCATCATCACCGTCGGTAAGAACGATACCGCGGCAGTCGATGCCGTCCGTAACGCTTACAGCCGCAGTTATCTTGTTAAGGCAGCCGCTGTTAAGACCGCTCTCAACGGCGCGTCTTACAAATTCGGGGAAAAGCAGCGCGCTCTCGGCGGTCTGGAAGAACTTGTCAACCTTGTCCGCATTAACGCCGCGGACCTTGATGTCAAAGCGCTTGAGCTGACGTTCAAAAGCGTCCGCCTTGCGGAGAGCCTCATCGGTGTAGTTCTCGGAGGGATCGACAGCCTCCAGAGCCTGGGAAAAAGTCTTGCCGGAAAGATCATAAAAGCCCTTTTCAATTTTAACAGTATTATACATATCGTATTACTTCCTTTCTAAATTACATTTCGTTGTTTTCAAGCCTGCGTTCCAGAACAGCCGCCTGAGCGTTGTGAAGCCTTGCTTCCGCAAGAACAGCTTCGTCCTGAAGATTGATGTTGTCCCATTCCACGGACACCGTGCCGCTGCCGCCCAGAAGCTCCAGCCATGTGCCGCAGATGTGCCTTATCACAGGCGTAAGCTGCCTGCGGTAGTATTCAAGCGCCGCCGTGCTTATGGCCGCCTGCTGAGAGGACATTCTCTCCGTGGACGACCACGTAAGTCCCAGCAGAAACGGCGGTACAGACAGCTTTGCAACTATCTGCTCCAGAAGCTGACGGACGGGTATCTCCGTGTCGATTATCTGATTATCCGCGCCGATAACCTTGATATCCACGTCACCCACCGCCACAAAGTCACGGACTTCGCCGCAGCGCATTGCGTTCATGCCGTCGCTCCATTCCTTGGCGATCTGCCGGGCGCGTTCCTTGGCAAAAGCCATTTCGCCGCTGTCCGAGGGTTTGTAGGTAACGGCGTAACGCACGTTTCCCACACGGTCGAAGTTCTGACCGATACATTCGTACACCCTCATCAGCACCGCCGAAATGCAGGGCAGACCCCGCAGCACCGACTGCCCGTCGGGACAGCGCGCCGAGGGATTAAGGGTGCTGTACACCATAAACCGCGGATTTTCCACAGGTATCCATTTCTCCCCATCAAGCCTGTAGTAAAGCCTGTCGCAGGGATTTTCCCCCGCCTTGCAGAGGATTTTCTCCGTGCCTATGGGAGCAAGTCCAAGCACATTGCCCGTGTGGGGGTCTACGATCATCTCTCCCGCCGCCGAGCCGTAGGTAAGCAGACTGTCCAGAAACGCGTCGGTGAAAGCGTACAGGGAAGTTCCCCCTGTGCCAACGGGGACCTCCTCCGCGAACCTGTCAAGCTCCTCCTGCCACCGCGGGTCGGAGCATTTTACTTTGAAGCCGCCCGTGAGCCGTATGATCTTCTGCAAAGCCGCGTCCACAATGGGAACGGAGTACCGCAGATTGTCATAGAGCCTGTGCTCCTCGACCCCCGACGGCTGAAGCGTAAGCAGATTTACCCCGCCCGCAGAGAACCGTCCGCTTGATACCGCCGAATCGGAAAAGTTCATGCTAAGGTCTGCCCTGCGGCTCATAAGTCTTTTTATGACGTTCATTATTTCTCTCCCTTCTGTAATATTTTAGTGTTTTTCAACTGCGGGTAACAGTACCCGCCCAAAAACCGCTGCTGTCCTCACGGAAAAAGGCGCTGGTCACAAAATAGCGCATATCGTCCATAGCATGGTCGTTTTCCTTGATGGGAACATCACCGCCGCGGCTTTCGTC
>CAMWVO010000367.1 GCA_947177695.1 uncultured Clostridia bacterium | reverse complement strand
AATTTATCAGGTGTATAAATCCGTTCTTAGCCCTGCCCTCGGGCTTTTTGCCTGTAACTCTTTCCACAGCCTCGGGACTCCAGTATGTTCTTACGTCAGCAAATACGGAAGCCCTGCCTGTGAGCATATTTCCGAAAAGCATTGCCGTGCCGTTGAGACCGTCGTTCTCCGTTGCAAGCAGAACAGGCTGTTTTTTGCCGTTCCAGTCGAATGTGGAGTTGAGTATGCTCTCCGCAAAGTCCGCATTGGGAAGCCAGTCTGTCCACATTCTCTGACCCTGGAAGCCGCCGAAAATAGCGTTCCTGCCGCGTGATTCTTCATGCCAGCCCATTTCCGCAAGCTTGGGGTTGCCCAGCATGATGTCGCGGATTATAAGTATCATTTTTACGCAGAATTCCCACTGCTCCTCGTGGGACATAACGCTCTTGTTTCCGGGGTTTATCTCGGTGTTCACGTCCATGCCCTCGGGACAGTTTTTCTTTGTCCATGCAAGAGCCTTTTCGTATTCGTCGTGGTCGTAAATTTCAAGCTTAACGCGGCGGAGTATCTCCGTCATATCCACCCATTCGGGACGTACGCCAAGATATTTCTGCATAAACAAAGCGTTGCAGTAAGAGCCGCCGATACCCATTGCAACCGCGCCGAGACCAACATAAGCCTTGTTTCTTATCTGACCCACAGCGGCGGCACACCTTGCAAAACGGAGAATTTTTTCCGCAACGTCCTCGGGAATGGAAGTGTCCGTCATGTCCTTAACGTCCCTGCCGTAAATTGCAAATGCGGGCAAGCCGTTCTGTGCATGAGCCGCCATAGCCGCCGCAAGATAAACCGCTCCGGGACGCTCCGTACCGTTAAAGCCCCATACAGCTTTTATGGTCAGCGGGTTCATGTCAATAGTCTCCGTGCCGTAGCACCAGCAGGGGGTAACGGAAAGAGTTGCGCAAACGTTCTGAGTGCTGAAAAATTCCTCGGTCTTGTACGCCTCCGCGCCGCCGCCTATGGTGCAGGGGGCAATAACGCACTCCAAGGGCGTGCCGTCGGCATAGCGGCAGTTTTTCTCGATAAGCTCCTTTGCGGCTTTCGCCATGTTCATTGTCTGGACTTCGAGGGACTCCCTGATACCGAACTGACGACCGTCAATTACGGGTCTGATACCGATTTTTGGATTCATGATTATCTTCTCCTTTTTAATTTATTTAAAGCGAGTTTTCTCACTTTGAGTTACTTTTATTTTGCAAGGCATTTATTATCAACTGTATAATTGCACTTGAAACCAATGCGGGGGCGACGATTTTCAAAATAATCAGAGATTTAAGAAGAACTCCAAGTCCGTCCCAGTCATTGTCTATTACAATATAAACAATTGCTGTCGCAGCGGCTAAAGTCATTGGGAATCCTCCGAATTGGACAAATGAAACAGAAAACACAGATAAATCCCATTTTCTTTTCATAAGCAGTGCAGAAATTATGTAAACAGCAAATAAAGATGCAGATGAAATAAAAAATCTTAAATCAAGTTCTACATCAAATTCATCATAATAGATTAGTGAAGGAATTACAATATTGAATGCAGTAAAAAATGCGCTTAATATTATCGTCCATTTTTTACTTAAAGTTTTTTGCATATTAATTTCTCCATTTAACTATCAACTTCCATTTGTTACTTGAACGTACCGTTCATACGCCTCCTCCCAAGCCTCGGCATTGTCGGGCGAAAATGTTTTCACGCTGTCCGAGACGCCAATTATTTTCCTCGCCGCTGTCATGTCGGGAATAGCTCCCGCCGCAATAAGCTGAATGGCAATGTTTCCGTAAGCTGTGGCTTCGATAGGACCCGCCGTTACGGTACAGTTACAAGCGTTCGCCGTCATTTGGCAAAGTAAGCCGTCCTTTGCCCCACCGCCTATAAGATTTATGGTGCGGTAATTTTTTTTGGTGCAGGTCTTTATTTCCTCAAAAGCCTGACGGTACTTTAACGCAAGGCTCTCGTAAATGCACCGCATGACCTCTCCCACGCTTTGGGGAACGTACTGTCCCGTCCTCTTGCAGAACTCCCGCACTCTTTCGGGAATGTCACCCTCCGGAACAAATTCGGGAGCGTCGGGGTCTATGAAGCATTTGAACGGTTCAGCCGCAAGAGCAAGCTTTTCAAGCTCAGCGTATGAAAGCTCTGTACCCTCACGTCTGAACTGACGGCGTGATTCCTGAATAAGCCAAAGCCCGATTATGTTTTTCAGGAAAGTCGTTTTGCCGCCGTAGCCTGTTTCGTTGGTGATATTCAGCGCCTCGGAAACGGAATTTATAAGCGGTTCGGAAAGCTCCGTGCCGAACAGAGACCACGTTCCGCAGGATATGAAAATAAAGTCCTCTTCCTCCGTGGGGACGGCGCATACAGCACATTGTGTGTCATGTCCGCAGACCGCAATAACGTTTGCGGCGGGAGCGTTCAGTTCCTTGCAGATGTCCTCCCTGAGACTGCCGATGACAGTACCCGACGGTACTATTTCCGTCAGCAGATTTTTAGGCAGCTTCAGCATACTGAGAACCGTGTCCGACCACCTTTTATTTACGGCGTTCATCATCTGCGTTGTGGAGGCAATGGAGACCTCCGTCTTTTTTTCACCCGTCAGCATATAGTTGAACAGGTCTGGCATAAGCAGCATAGTCCGCGCATTTTTCAGCATATGGGGACGCTTTGTTTTCAGCGACAAAAGCTGAAAAACCGTATTTATATCCATAAACTGATTGCCAGTTATCTTGTAAAAATGCTCCCTGGGGAACATTGTCAGAGCCTTGTCCACCATGCCCACGTTCCGTTCGTCGCGGTAGTGAACAGGGGCTTCGATAATAGTTCCGTCCTCCCCTATCAGACCGAAATCCACGCCCCATGTGTCCACGCCGATAGTGTCAAAGCCTCCAGCAAGAGCCGCCTTGGAAATTCCCTGCTTCACCTCGTGAAAAAGGCGGTAAATGTCCCAGTAAAGGGTGTTCCCGATTTTCACGGGATTGTTTTCAAAGCGGTGGATTTCCTCCAGTGTAATTTTTTCGCCGTCGAATTTTCCAAGCATGGCACGTCCGCTTGACGCTCCGAAATCAAAGGCAAGAACACGGTTTTCGGTACTCATTTCACTACTC
>CAMWVO010000366.1 GCA_947177695.1 uncultured Clostridia bacterium | reverse complement strand
ATACGTGATGTAGAGAGGTCTCGTGGGCTCGGAGATGTGTATTATAGACAGTCCGAAAACAATGTTGATCTGGACGATATTGAGGACATTTCCGATGCGGAGAAAATGGAAGCTTCGCAGACGGAAACGGTTACGGAAACCGAATTTGTGCCGTTTGGCGATGATGATGAGGACTTCCTTGCGCTCTTTACGGAAGCGAATGACAAAATGGAGGAGGAAACGACTACCGCCGTTTCCGTGGACGTTTCCGTGGGCGCGGATATTTCCACAAGCGAGACCTTTACCGCAAAGTTCAACGGCTCCACCCAGACGGTGAACGCTTACGACCTTATCTGCTGGATCGTCAACAACGAGATGTCCTCCAGCTTTTCCGATGAAGCCATCAAGGCACAGGCTGTGGCGGCGTACTCCTATGTGAAGTACCACAACGTGAACGGTCTTACGCCGTCGGTGCTGGTAAAGAAAAATCCTCCCGACAGAATAAAAAGGCTTGTCTCCGAGGTTTGGGGCGTTTGCTGCTACTATAACGGAAGCGTCGCCCAGACCGTTTACATGGCGTCCTCGTCGGGCTACACCGCAGACGCGAAAAACGTCTGGGGCGGAAGCGTTCCTTATCTGAAAAGCGTGCAGTGTCCCTTTGACATCGGAAACGACCCCAACTACGGCTCCACCATGAAGGTAAGCGAAAGCAGCATGAGAAATATGCTGGAAAGCTCGCTGGGCATAAGCCTTTCAAACAATCCCTACAACTGGCTGAAAATACAAAGCTATGTGGACGGAAATTACGTTTACGAGATCTCCATTGACGGACAGAAAACCATTTCCGGCAGAAAGCTCCGCGAGAACGTTATGGGTCACAAGCTGAAAAGCGCGGCGTTCGACGTAACCTACAGGGACGGCGAATTTGTCTTTACTACATACGGCTACGGCCACGGCGTGGGAATGAGCCAGAACGGCGCGAATATTCTTGCAAAACAGGGTTACAGCTATTACGAGATACTTAACTACTACTTTACGGGAATTGAAATAATATGACACTATATGAAATAATTACCAAAAAAAAGCATAACGCTGAACTCAGCACCGAGGAGATCGAATGGGTCGTGGCAGGCTTCTGCCGCGGCGACATTCCCGATTATCAGATGTCCGCGCTGCTTATGGCGGTATGCTTTAATTCTTTGTCGGACAGGGAGACTGCCGACCTTACTATGGCTATGGCGCGTTCGGGGGATATGCTCCGTCCCGAAACGGGGGGCTTCAATGCCGACAAGCACAGCACAGGCGGCGTGGGAGACAAGATAACGCTTATTGCCGCGCCCATTGCGGCTGCCTGCGGGGTGTTCGTGCCGAAAATGTCGGGGCGCGGTCTTGGACACACCGGCGGCACTATCGACAAGCTGGAGTCAATCCCCGGCTTCTGCACCGAGCTTCCCTACGACAAGTTTATCGGTACCGTCAAAAAGGCGGGCTTTGCGGTTGCGGGTCAGACGGGTACGCTTGTCCCCGCGGACAAAAAGATATACGCACTCAGAAATGCTACAGCAACGGTTGACAGCATTCCGCTGATATGCTCATCTATAATGAGCAAGAAGCTTGCTACTGGCGCGGACGGTATCGTCCTGGACGTAAAGGTTGGCGACGGGGCGTTCATGAAAACGGAAGCCGACGCGGAAAAGCTTGCAGCCGCCATGGTTCGGGTGGGACAGCTTGCGGGACGGAAATGCTCCGCGGTACTCACCGACATGAGCAAGCCTTTGGGCAGGGCTGTGGGAAACTCCATCGAAGTGATAGAAGCCATCGAAGCGCTGAAAGGAAACGCCCGTGACGACATAAGGGAGATCTCTCTGGCTCTTGCGGCGGAAATGCTTGTCACCGCGGGAAAGGGCGATACGGAACAGTGCCTTGCCATGGCGGAAAATGCGCTGACGACAGGCGCGGCTCTGGAACGGTTCAAGCTGATGATCGAGCTTCAGGGTGGAGACCCACACGTTACCGAGGACTACGGTCTGTTCGGGAAAGCGCGCTATTGCCGTGAAATTTTCGCGGACAGAAGCGGCTTCATAAACGCCGTTGCCTGCGAAAAAACGGGGCTGATAGCTCTGCGTCTTGGCGCGGGACGTCAGACAAAGGACGCGGATATCGACCCGACGGCGGGAATTGTTTTCGACAAGACTGCGGGAGATTTCGTTTCAAGGGGCGAACGGCTTGCGGCGCTATACACCTCGGCAGAGTGCGACCTTGACAGTATTGCCGCGGAATTTGAGGGGGTGTTCCAAATCGGAGACGAAAAAGAAAGTACCGCGAAAAAAAATATAATAAAAATTGTAAAAGGGTATTGACATTTAATATTATATGTAGTATAATATTAAATGTCAAGCAAAGCATTCACACACAATGCAAAAGCATACGCAAACCACACACATTTTGAACGGAGGTTTTTTAAATGAGCGATATTTTTAAGAAGATCGGCGACACACTTTCCGACGCGGGCAAGACCGTGGGCGAAAAGACCAAGCAGGCGGGAACGGTTGCTAAGCTGAACGCGAAGATCATTTCTTCCGAGCGTTCCATCAGCGAGAGCTACTCTATCCTGGGCAAGTACTACTACGATACCTACAAGAATAATCCCGACGAGGAGATCGCGGAGACTGTAAATGCAGTTACTGCTGCGGTGGAGACCATTGCACAGCTTAAAAGCGAGATCCTTGCGCTCAAAGGTCTGGTAAAGTGTACCAAATGCGGCGGAGAGTGTCCGGTTGAGGATACGTTCTGCGGCAAGTGCGGCGCTGAACTTGAAAAGCCCGAGCCTGCTCCCGCCGAGGAAGAGGTGGAGGATTTCGAGGAAACCGAAGAGGTTGAAGCTCCCAACATTGTGATTGTTGAGGACGCAGACAAGACCGATTCCGCTGAATAATCAACAGCAATTTGGCAAGCCGTTCCTTTCGGGGGACGGCTTCGGTTTTTGATAAAGGTGGTAAATTATGATTTACAAGACTAACTGTCGGAACGCTTAGGCGGCGAAGCCGCCGACTCAAAAAAGTTCGCCAGCCTTTCAAGGCTGCGAGTTTCCAAAGGGCAGCGCCCTTTGGTCGCGCTCCGCAGAGCGCGAAATCTCCCATCGCCGCCCGCAGGCGG
>CAMWVO010000365.1 GCA_947177695.1 uncultured Clostridia bacterium | reverse complement strand
GGTCTGTATATTGTGAAAACAATTCTTGACCTGCACAATGCGCAAATTAAAATTTCAAATACAACAAGCGGCGTTATTGCTGAAATAAATTTTTAATCTACACATAAAAAACATATTAAATTCAATATCAATTCAAGTCATAGTGATATTCTTAAATTGTACCCTAAAGGGTAACAGAAAGGAGTATTCACTATGAGTAAAAAATTTTTTATGAGTTTATTTGCAGGCTTGCTTACAGTAACCGTTTTTGCAGCCTGTGAAAAGCAAAACGCTTCAACACAAAATATTTCAGAAAGCGCCTATGTTCCAATCAGCGGGGCGCAAAAATCGTATTCAGAAAATATGTCCGATATGCAATCAGACAAAAGAGATTTGCAAAAATTACATGATCTGATGCTTGACAATTATAGCAAAATGACTATTTCCGAATTTCAAAACAAGGTTTGGAAAATGATTGATACTGACGAATATCGTGATTATCTGGAAAAGCTATCGAAAGACGAAGTTTTTTATCAAATGAAAGACAGTAATGAAGACGCTTATTTTATGTTCTATATTCTTGAACCGCTTACTGCTGAAAAATGGCAGTCAAGAGAATACAACGGCGTCGCTGTATCAAATTTTCCTAACCCGTCGGACAATGCCTCGCTGGAATATGTTTTTAAGCTGAATATTTTAGACGTCGATAAAATCTATGTCAAGGATTATGCAGATGTCAGAACGGGTGTAACAGATACTATGAATGACGTACTGAAAAACAGAACAAAAGAAGAATTACGGAATAAGTCTTTTATGGAGACAGACATTCAAACTTATATAGATGATTTTCTTAAGTATATGCAGGCACCGGAAATCAGTATTGAAATTGAATTTGCGTATTTTCCATTGTCTGCCGAGGAAGAACAATACAATAAATCAAATAACGCAGAAGAAAACGAACTACGAAAATATTCCAATGGAACGAAAGAAGATTATGATTCCCTGCTTGCCTTAAAGAATCCAAATTACCAAAACATGATGATTGCGGATTTTAACAAAGCTTTGTTAGATTGGGCAAATGAAAATCACGAAAGAATGGAAAGAATTAATGAAGATGTCGCTTGGAATGATTTTCAATCCGCTTTAACTGCCGAAGAGCTTTCATTTGTGAAAATGACTGTCTTTTTATCAGGTACGGAAAACGGAAAGATAGTACAAAGTATTTACACCGAAACACAACCGAGTAATCCTTGCTATGGCGAATATCTCCCGCAAAAGACCACAAACGAAAATGGAACGGCGGCATGGTGCAATTTATATTATCAATTTTCTTACAGTATTTCAGATACAGAAACGGTTACAGTCGGTGAACGTGACCGCCAAATCGAGGGTATGATAAATTCCGTACATGCATTTTGGAACGATACCGACATTGAGAGTATACTGAAAATGAGCGAAAGCGACATAGTAGGAGAACTTGAAAAGATTGCAGCAGCATACAGCACCGATAACGTAACAATTACAACTAACGAAGAACAAGTGCATTTTGAGTGTATGGATGAAAGGGGTATAATGTTTTAAATTTTAAATGGAGGCTATGTCCAATTTGCAAAGGCAAAACCCGAAATAAAATACGGAAAGATACAGTTTTAAAAAATTATCCTTTGTACTGTCCAAAGTGCAAAAACGAAATGCTGATTGCAGCGGAAAATTTAAAAATAACCGTCATCAAAGAGCCAGACGCTAAGACGCAGAGCCGATGAACAAACGAGAGTAATTCTCGAGGTTCATCGGCTCTTTTTATACGGTAACTAACTTTTTTGAATCCATATCAATTAAGGCTTTAGCAGTTGCTTTAACGACCTCTAAAGACTGTTCATCGCAATTGTAGAGCATACGGAGGAGATTTTCTATCTCGGAATCTTTCGACGGCTTCTCGGGATAGAAAATCAAATCCGATGGTATTGACAATTCTCTGACGAGCTTGTACAAAACCTCAAAGCTTGGCTTTTTGCCCTCGTTTTCGATTCTGTACAAATACCGTTCTGTAACATCAATACGTTCCGCAAGCTCCTCAATCGTCATATCAGCATTTTTTCTTGCCGATTTCACGGTCGTGCCGAGCGTGTCAGGTATATTATGTATCATCAGTTCACCTCCTATAATTCCATTATACACCATTACGGTAAAAATATAATGGCATGATATTTCTTGCAAAAATGAACTGTTGGTTCTTAAAATAAATCGTATAACCCTGTTTAAAAAAACGAGATTGAAACAGGGTTTACTTGTGTTGTCAAAATCACTTCAATCCGTTTTGGGTGGAGTGATTTTTTGTATTGTCGGGTTGATATGTTAAAAAAATACTTAATAATTTTTCAGACACATATACCCATAATGCTGAACTGATATTTCATATAAATACCGAAACAATTAGGAATTCCTGTGTATTGCAGTTATTAATGCAATACACAGGAATTCCTAATTTTATTATCAGACATTTAGAACGCTGCCGATCGCCGCCTCTCAAAATTATTTTTTCAAGACTAAAAAAATTTGGAGGAATAAAAATGGCATACAACAGTTTAAAATCGTACTGGATATGGCGCAGGAAAAAGGAAGCAGAGGAAAAAGAGTGGCGTGCATTGGGTGTTGACGAAACATTATTGCGGAACTTCACGACTTTGACAGAATAGCATATAACTCCGACGACAGGTTCTACAAAAGATTATACGACGTTGGCGACTTTTACGAGGAAATTATTGAGGACAAAAGTCAGCGTGAGATTACCTCCGTGGAGCAGCTTTTGGAAGAGGTTGAAAGTCCTGCAATGTACAAAATTCTGAAAAAAGCAAGTGAAAAGACATTGCAGATTATTCTGATGAGAGTGCGGGGTTACTCTGTTGCGGATATTTCGTAAATCTTACATGTTTCCAAAACTTCAATTTATAAAAGAATTGATGTTGTGAGGAAAAAGTTGAAAAATACAAGGTAAACATTAATAATTCATAAATAAAACAGGGCTATTTTGTCAAATTCAAATGACTTAATAGCCCTAAAAATTTTATATAATATATATCAAAAAAAAATTGCAAAATGAAGTACATCTTCTTCATAGCCTAAAAAAAGCCAATTGCAATTTGGATTTTTTTCACCAATTAAATCT
>CAMWVO010000364.1 GCA_947177695.1 uncultured Clostridia bacterium | reverse complement strand
TCTTGGTTTTAGGCACGTCCATTACAGCCCCGTACCACTTGCCCGCGCTGTTCCGCAGCACAGCATAATTCGGATATTTTTTCCACAAATATTCCGGTTCTGTGCCGTACTGACTATACACCCACTCAAGCAGCTGCTTACGGTCCAATATTATCCGCTCCTCAAAATGTCACGATTTATCAGATGTTAACTTTTTAGCCGCGTACACCAGCTTCTCGCTGTCCGCTCTCGGCGGGTCAAAGGAGTCGTAATCGTACTTTCCCACTATCTCAAACCCGCACTTTTCAAGAAGTCCGTCGATAATATCCTCATCGAAAGCTATCTCGGAAAAGCCGTCCTCGTAACGGGTGTAGCAGCCGTTTTCTCTCCGCTCAAAAAAGTCAAGGGACATCTCCACACGGTTGTCCTTTTCGCTGTAGGAATTCTGCCAGACGCAGTAAACATCGTCAAAATCGTAAACGAAAGTATTGTTCCCCAGAATATTTTTATGCTTATGGGGAGTGTTTATATCGAACAGAAACAGTCCCTCAGGCTCGCAGAACAAAAAGACCCGCTCAAAGGTCTTTTCGATATCGGCAAGGCTCGGCAGGTGATTTATGCCGTCCAGCGCGCACACGGTAACGTCAATCGTGCCGAACATATCAAGCTTTGTCATGTCCTGACAAAGGTACTGGATATTGTGTCCGCTGTCAAACTTCTTGTCGAGAGCGGCGTTCAGCATTTCCTCGGAGCTGTCCACGCCGATAACGTCGTAGCCCATTTCGCTGAAAGCCTCGGACAGGCTTCCCGTACCGCAGGCAAGGTCAAGCAGAATATTTTTTCTGCCGCCGTGTTTTTTCACCAGCGCGTCAAAATATTCTGCTCTTTCGCGGTATGAAATATTTTCGGTAAGTATGTCGTAAAAAGAAGCGAAACAGTGATATCCGCTCATTTTCCGGATTCTTCCTTCATGCGGTCAAACACAAGCGCGTAGCCGTCGCTGCCGTAGTTAAGGGTTCTGTTCACGCGGCTGATGGTAGCGGTGCTTGCGCCGGTCTCGGCAACGATATCGCTGTAAACTCTTTTCTGCACAAGCATAGTGGCGACCTGCATTCTCTGGGACATAGCCTTAAGCTCCAGAACGGTGCAGAGATCCTCGAAAAACTTATAGCACTCCTCGGTATTTTCAAGCGTGAGAATAGCCTTGAAAAGCGCGTCCATATGTTCGTCTTTAAGCTTGTTATTCATATTAAATGTTCCTTTCTGCTGTAAGGTAATGCAAGTTGCCTTGCTTACTGTTATTTTAACATATTATAGCGAAAAAGTAAAGAGCTTTTTCAAATTTTGCCGCCGTGAAAATTATTATCAAAAGATTTTCGTCAGGGTATTGAAAAATTCTCCAAAATCTGATATAATTATACGATATAATATGTAAAGGCGGCTTTTAGTATGGTTTCAAAATTTACCAATCTTATCGACCTGAACGATATGCCCGTAAAATGGTGGAACGAAGTCCTTGCTCTCGGTTCGGAAATATGCGACGCTCCCGAAAAGTACGCCCATGAATGCGACGGAAAGATCATGGCGACCCTTTTCTACGAACCGTCCACCCGTACCCAGATGTCTTTCCAGACAGCCATGCTGAAGCTGGGAGGAACAATTATCGGCTTTGACAACCCCGCCACCTCCTCCGTTGCAAAGGGGGAAAATCTGAAAGACACCACAAAGATAGTTTCGGGATACGCCGACATTATGGTAATGCGTCACCCTAAAGAGGGCTCTGCAAAGGCTGCCGCCCTTACAGCGGAATGCCCCATAATCAACGCGGGAGACGGCGGACACCTCCACCCTACCCAGACCCTTACCGACCTGCTTACCCTTTCAAAGGAAAAAGGTCGGCTGGACGGTCTTACCGTGGGACTGTGCGGCGACCTTAAATACGGCAGGACCGTACATTCGCTGTGCAAGGCTCTGTCCTGCTATCCGAACAACAAATTTGTGCTTATTTCCACTCCCGAACTGCGTCTGCCTTTCTACATAAAGGATATTCTGAACGCCTGCGGCTGTTCTTTCAAGGAAGTAAATTCCATTGAGGAAGCCATAGGCAGTCTGGACGTCCTCTATATGACAAGGATACAGCGGGAACGCTTCTCTTCTCCCGAAGAATACGAGCGGCAAAAGGACGTCTACAGGCTGGACAAGGCAAAAATGTCAAAAGCAAAGCCCGACCTGTGCGTGCTTCACCCTCTGCCCCGCGTTGACGAGATCGCTATAGAAGTTGACGACGACCCCCGCGCGCTTTACTTCAAGCAGGCTAAGTACGGTATGTATGTCCGTATGGCGCTGATCATGACGATACTGAAAAATCAGAATCCCACGCCCCTGCTGACGGGCAAGACACGCAAAGGCAATGCCTGCTCCAACCCGAACTGCATTACTCAGACCGAACATTATCTTCCCAAAAGCTTCCGCGGAAAGGGCGATACCCTCGAATGCGAATACTGCGACGAACGCTTTCTGCAAAAGCATTAAAGTCTGCCAAAAAGAAAAAGCTCCGTTTTCCGGAGAAAACGGAGCTGTAACTTTGTTACTGTATGCAATCAGTCAACAATGAATTCCTTGATCTGAGCAAAAAACTCAGAAGCATCGTCGGTATGAGCTTCAAGCTTAATCGGCTTAGAGAGATCAAGGCTGAAAATACCCATAATGGACTTAGCGTCTACCGCGTATCTTCCCGAAATAAGGTCAACGTCATAATCGCACTGAGATACAACCGTCACAAAGCTCTTGACATCGTTGATAGTACCCAACATTACTGTAGTCTTGTTCATAATTTGTCCCTCCAAATAATGAGAATTTTTACCTCTCGGTATACATATAGCATAGCAGTTTTATTTCGCTAAGTCAAGAGAATTTTCAAAACTTTTTTTAATTTTATAGTTATATGCATTTTTTAACGGATTTGCCCCGCTGGCTTTTGTTATATTTCACAATTTTAGGTGATTTTATGAATATTTACTATATAACTTTCGGCTGCAAGGTCAATTTGTACGAGACGGAAAACATGAAGCAGCGCTTTTCCGAGCATGGATACAGCGCCGTCCCGTCGGAAGCCGAAGCGGACGCTTTCCTTATCAACTCCTGCACCGTGACAGAGGGCAGCGACAAA
>CAMWVO010000363.1 GCA_947177695.1 uncultured Clostridia bacterium | reverse complement strand
GAACGCGCCGTAAAAGATAAGCTCCGCCAAGCCCGCGGAGGTCATGTCCTTTAGTCCGAGATCGAAAGCCTGCATTTTAAACCCCGCTCCTTTGCCGTTCTGATAAGATAATCGTAGCGCGCCCGCATGGCAAGCTCCTCATAGATGAGAGCGTCCACAAGCTCGGGTTCGTCGGTCATGTCGTAGCTTTCCCGTATTTGGGAAAGCCGCATGGTCACAAGGTCAAGCTCATCCAAAAGCTGCTTTCGGAATACGGCTTCTTCCGCGGCGGCTTTGGCGCTGACCTTTTTAACGTCTTTAGCGGCGAACAGTTTCAATTTTATCCCTCCTAAAGAAGAAGATATCCAAGCGCAAGAATAAGCTTGATATCGGCTTTTTCTTTTATAAGCAGATACAGGATAAGCAGTATCATAAGCTTTTCGTTGTCAAACTGAAAGCCTGACCCGAAGGGCGTCCGATCTCCCCGCGTTTCCCGTTCTTTTGCGGGAGGGTCGGGCGCAAGCGGAGGATTTTGCGCGGGAATACCCGACGGTCTCTGAGGCGCGCAGTTTTGCTTCGGGGTATTCTGTCTGCCGCCGTATGTATTGTTTTCGGGGACTACCCGTTCAAATCTGGTCTGATTGTTCTGCTGACCTTGTACGTTCTGCTGGTTTTGTGCATTTTGTGTCCTGAGCATCTGCTGCTGCAAAAATCTGTTGCCCTGTTCGGCGTACTGACGGGTCACTCTGTTCATCTCCCTCACGCGATGTTCCGCCTGCGCAAGTCCCTGTTCGGACATGGTTCAACGCTCCTTTGGTCTGCCGTGCCGATAACATCGGTTACAGCATATTTTCAAGCTCGCTGAGCATACCGCTTTCACGCATGGTCATAAAGACGTTGTAAAGCTTGATAAGCTTGACTGCCTTGTCGAGACGCTTTTGCTTTTCCTCGGAAAGATGGGGGCGGAGAGCGAGCAGAAGTCCGCAGTCCTTGTCGTCCGAGGAAAGCGCCCCGAGAAGCTGCATTACCGCCGAAAGGTCGATGCCGCCGAAGCTTGGCAGGGCTGTATCGCCGGGTGCGTCCGTCCCCGCGGGGGAACCCTCGGACGGATCGTTCAGTCCGCCCGAAAGCATGGCGGCAAGCTCTTTTATCTGGTTCATGCTCTCCTCGTCGGACAGCAGGGATTGAATTTTATCGGTAATATCGTCCAGCTTGCTCACCATCCTGTCCGCTTATCGTTCTTACTTTTTACGCTGTGTTAAGTATAATTACAGAAACTTATGCAGGACCGGAGTTCCCGCGCCGAACGGGGTGGTAGACCCGTTCGTTGAAAATTATTATTTCCCGCCCGTAAGCTTATTGTACAGAGCCTGCGCCTGAGGCGTGGACATGAATTTCTCCAGCATCTGCGGGTTGCTCACGATCTGATTGAAAGTCGCCGCCTCGGAGGGCTTCATGTTTTTTAACGCCGCGTCGAATTTCCCCTGCTCCAGATCCCGCCTGAGACTTTCCGCGGGTACGCCCAGCTTTGCGCTTACAACGCCTAAAAGCTTTTCGAGCTGCTGGGGAGACGCGTTGAGGTTTGCCATAATAATTCCTCCAAAAATTAATATTCAGCTCTTTCTTTCTCTTACAGCATATGTTATAATATTTATAAAAAGAACCTGTTATATTATATGAAAGGACGGTTTTTGTGTGAGAATAATCGTTATGTCCGATTCCCACGGGTCTGCGGCGGTGCTGGAGCAGATAATTTCCGCAAACCCGAATGCGGATATGTTCATACACCTCGGAGACGGCGAAAGAGAGGTAGCAGAGATACGTCTCAAATACCCCAATATAAATCTTGTCAGCGTGCGGGGAAACTGCGACTGGGGCAGGGAGTCGCCCGATTATGCCATTGCGGAATGCGGAGATGTAAAAATATTCTGCACCCACGGACACCGCTACTATGTAAAGGACGGTACCGAGACCCTGCGCTCCGTGGCGCGGGACAACGGCTGCAAAGCTGCACTTTTCGGGCATACCCACGAGCGTTATATCGCCTGCGAGGACGGCATAGACATTATGAACCCCGGAAGCTGCCGTTCCCCCAGAGACGGAATGAAGCCCTCCTACGGGTTTATTGACGTTACCGACGCGGGGGTATTTATGAATATTATCGACGTGGGTTTCTGAACGTCTGAAAACCGTTATCCGACCGACAGGAACCGAAAGGAATGACCGCAGTGAACATAAAAAAGCTGACCGCATTTATTGTAACGGTAATACTGCTTATCCCCCTTGCCGCCTGCGGGAAAAAGGCGGACGGCATAATACCCGTAAGCAAGCTTGAATTCGGTATGACAAGAGAGCAGGTAAACGCTCTTATTGACGCCGAACCCGATATTGAGGGCGACGATTACGACGTCTATCTCTACATACCCTCCGATTTGGACGAACGGCTGAACAGCTGCATTTTCAACTATAACGGCGCGGAACGGCTTTTCAGCATTTATATCGAAAGCGACTATATGAAAGAGTCCGAAGCCGAAGCCCTGCTTACGGACATAACAGCAGAAAAGCTCTACAGCCTGTACGGTTTTTCCGAGAACGGCTGGGTGTATGAATCTGACGAGGAGAAGAATGCCTTTACCTTT
This sequence comes from uncultured Clostridia bacterium, assembly GCA_947177695.1. Lineage (GTDB taxonomy): Bacteria > Bacillota > Clostridia > Oscillospirales > Ruminococcaceae > RGIG8773. The sequence continues at coordinate 552 of CAMWVO010000363.1, read as the reverse complement.
GTCAACGCTGACGAAAAAATTGCTGTAAGGGCACAGATCAATTCCTATGACGAGGGCTTCAACGTTTCCGTAACAGTGATGAGCGACGAACACAGTGAGGACGAAAATGCTGATAATATACCTGTAATACCTAAAAACTGAAAGGAATGATTTAACATGAAAATCGAAAAAATTCTTGCGGCAGTAGCTGCCGCGGCAATGACGGCGGCAATGACAGGCTGCTCAAACGGAACAGGCGGAGGAGACGGTGCAGACGGCGGAAACAATGCGGCCGGCGTTCTGGAGACTTCAAATGTTGAGGGAACGGTTCAGACCGAAGCCGCTCCCGAAAAGGAGTACAGCGAAATGGTACAGCGTTCATTTGTGTCACTGGGAAACACCTATCGTCTGGAGGACAAGCTTTCAAAGGCTTTGCAGGGCGAGGAGATCACGGTCGCTTATCTGGGCGGTTCTATCACAGAGGGCGTGGGAGGTACTACCGCAACCTTTTATTCGAAGCTGTCCTATAAATATATTTCCGAGAACTACAGCAAGGGAGATAACGTGAAGTAA
>CAMWVO010000362.1 GCA_947177695.1 uncultured Clostridia bacterium | reverse complement strand
CTCGTGGGCTCGGAGCTGTGTCTAAGAGACAGCCATATCGGACTGTTCGCGGGCTGTTGGTTTTACGGCGGAACTCCCGAGGCTTCGGTGTTCGCGGAGCTTGTCCTGCCGATAACGTTCGGCTTCGGCTGGGCGGCTTTGTCCTACGGACTGACCTTTCTAAACCGTCAGCGGTACGTCCCTCTCGTGATGCCGCAGGTGCTTTATCTGCTTTGCATTTACGCCTTTCCGTATCTTAAACTGGAAAGATTTTACCCGCCTCTGGACATTGCTCCGTCCGTAAGCGGCGCGGTCATCAGCGCAGACCGTTTTGTCCTGCCCGCGGTACTTGCGGCGGCGGGATTTGTTCTGACGGTGTTCGGAAAGGAGGCTGACTGACGTGAAAAAGCTGAGAGGACTTGGGTTCAGCCTGTCCGAGCATATCCCCGCGGCGCGGTGGTGTCTTGCGCTGGCGGTAACGGCTTTTACCGCGGCGGTGAGCGTCCGCAAATACATAGACCTTGCGGATACCGCGGCGTTTTCCTCCTTTGAGGCGTTGTTCATGATGATAACGGATATCACCAATATCGTGTTCATATATCTTCCGCTGTACCTTTTTACCGTGTGCGGGATAATGTTCGGCAATGATTTCGGCGGGATAGATATTCTGCGGTGCGGAAGCCGCGGCAGATGGCTTGCGGGAAAAGCGATAACCTACGCGGTCAACACGGTGCTGTTTTTCGCGGCGGTGCTGATTATAAATCTTGCGGTATGCTCGCGGACGTTCGAGTTCAGCGATGTGTGGAGCAGCGGCTTTGTTGGCTTCCGCGTAATGACGGGAAGTCCCGCAGCGGATTTTGCCGCACCTCCCCTGCCTACGATAATGGGAGCGGCGTTTTCTGCGCTGCTGCTGTACCTGTTCTGCGGAATGATAAATATGTTTTTTTCACTTTTGACAGGCAGGGAGTCCGCCGCGCTGTTTGTTTCTCTTTTCGCGGGAATAGCTCTGGGACTTCTCAATATGATGTCAGGCTCGAACAGCTGCGGAAGTCAGCTTCTGCGGTGTCTGGTGCTGGCTGTCTCGGCGGCGGCTGTGTATGTTTTCTCTGCGGCGGCTGTGGGGAGAAAGGACTTATCCTAATCACCAATAAAAAAGTGTATAAAAAATCAAGTGAAAATTTGCATATATGATTTTCACGCAGATTTTTTATTTACACTTTTAATTGGTGATTAGGATTAAGCGAGGGAAAACCGCGTAAGGGGGGTCTAAATGCACCACAGTACTTCTTTGTCTTTGCCGACAGTGATAACAATATGGCTGCTTATAACGGGAGCTGGGATATTCTTCAATATCGACGCAAATCTCCGTGCAAAGGAAGCGGGGAAGATCTGCTTCAGACTGTTCAGCCGCGGAAGCTTGATGATCAGAGTTTTTGTTATACTTTTCGCGCTGACCTCGGCGCTGTACAGTGTGATAGAATTCACGGACAACAAGATCGCGCACATCGTTTTAACGGTCATGTTCCTGCTTGAAGCCGCTGTCTGGATAGCATTTGACACGGGGTCTTACGTTACCCGAAAAGGCATCATTTACGTCAACAGCCGCAGAAAATCCGAAAGCATTACCGCGAGGGACTACAAGGGACGTATCGGTATTTTCGCCGCATACGACCTGCGGAGACCTGTCTGCACGGTAGAGGATACTCCCGAAAACAGAGAAGCTCTTGCCGGACTTTGGCGCGAATTTCCCGAACGAAAGGAAAACCCGTACCGCGATAAAATTCTTTCGGTACTGGAAAAATGGGAGATAACTTACGAGGACTTTAACATAGATTTTTCGCTGCCGTTCCACTGCCAGCGGAGCAGTCTCAACGAGGACTTGGTACAGGCTAAGCTTAGGAATTATCTTGTGGACATAGGCTGGTATCCCGAGTCCGACCCGAAAGGAAAGCTTTGCTCACGGCTTATCGAGGACTTTGACTGGCAGCGTCCTATCGCAGAATATGACGACATAGATTTTGACGGACTTGAAAAACACCTGCGTGAAATAGCAAACCGCGTGGAGGATTTTTACTCATGAAAAAGGCTGAGCCTTTATGCCTGCCGCCGTCTAAAGCACGAAATCGTAATTGTTCTGCCGAGACGAAAGAAAGCTGAGGTTTTTAATTCATGCAAATTGAACACATTGCAATATACTACAAGGACTTGGAAAAAGCCAAAGGCTTCTTTTCTGAATATTTCGGAGCGTCAGCGGGAAAGCTTTACCGCAACGAAAAAACAGGCTTTTCTTCGTACTTTTTAACATTTGAAAACGGTACGCGTCTGGAGATAATGAACAGACCCGACGTATGCGAAAAAGAAAACCGTCCACTCGGAGGACTGCACCACATTGCATTTTCCGTCGGGAGCAGAAAAAAAGTTGACGAGCTTACAGACCGTCTGCGGCGGGACGGCTTTTCCGTAACGAGAGAACCCCGCGTGACGGGTGACGGATACTACGAAAGTATAATATCCGATCATGAGGGAAACCTTATTGAAATAACAGTGTGAACTTATTTGCCAAGTTTTGAAAGGAGTACCATGAAGCTTCTTAAAATAATGATAATACTTGCGGTGGGGATACTCTGCACCGCTGCGGCGGCGTACAGCACGGAGGGCTACGCCGCGGAGACTGCCGCGCGTGAGAAAACCCTTGCCGAAGCGGTAATGCAGAGCCGTCTTGAGGAGCAGATAAAAAAAGCCGAGGAGCAGGCGCGTCTGGAGCTTGAGGAGCAGGGTGAGACCCTTGTGACATCGGTCATGGAGACGAAGCCCATTGTCACCGAGCCGCCCGAAACGGAAACCTCAAAGACGGAGACTGAGACGGAGACTGAAACCGAAACAACTCCGCCCGAGACGGAGACCTCCGAGACGGAAACCGAAGTAACCTCCGAAACCGCCGTTACCGAGGCGGAGGAGGAAATAATCACGGAATTTACCCGCGGAGGAATTCTCCCCAAGGACAGAACGGGAATACCCATAAAAACCATGTTCGGGCTTACCGCCGCGGAACAGGAAAAGGTCGTGGGTTTTCTTGTGGAGCATTATTTTCTGGACGGCTACAAATATGCCGAAGCGGAAACACGTCCCGAACTTAAGGAGAAAAAGCTTCTTGCCGCCGAAATGGAAAGCAGCGATGTGCAGAGCCTTAACA
>CAMWVO010000361.1 GCA_947177695.1 uncultured Clostridia bacterium | reverse complement strand
CTTCCGCAAGCAGCGGAGTGGGTTCCAGCGCAGATAATCTGCACAGTTCAGCTTCCGATTCGGTGAACTGGCTGGACGGCACACGGCTTTCCTCCGACGCTTCCGAGGAAGATATTGCAGACTGGCTGGGCGGACTGGGCTTGAATTGACGATAAAAATATTTTTCGGGAGATGATACCGTGAAAAATAAAGCAAAGCATTTCCTTGATCTTGTTATGTCCGTTGTTATGCTGTTTTTAATGGCATATCAGGTAACGGGAGAAAAGGCGCACGAATGGCTTGGCATTGCAATGTTTGCTGCCGCAATTGCTCATAATATTCTTAATTACAAATGGTATTCCGTGCTGTTTAAGGGGAAATACAAACTTCTGCGCGTTGTGGGAACAGCGGCAAACCTGCTGCTGTTTGCCGCTCTGCTTGGGACAGCGGTCAGCGGTATTTTAATGAACAGCTATGTTTTCCCCCTTTCAATACATGGCACAATGGCGGCTTCAAGGGTAATACATCTTGCAGCTTCCCATTGGTGCTTCGTACTCACCGGAATACATCTGGGACTGCATTGGAGCATGGTTATTTCAATGTTCCGAAAAATTCCCGTACATGGCGGAGCAAAAAAAGCGGCGGTAATTATCCTGCGTATAATTGCGGCGGCAATAGCCGTCTATGGCGGTTACTGCTTTATCAATGCCGACATTTTTTCATATATGACCTTTAAAATGCATTTTGCTTTTCTTGACTATGATCGCGCTCCCGTTTTGGTTCTGGTTGATAATCTTGCAATGCTTGGCACATGGGTGTATTTGAGTTATTATTTTGCAAAGCTATACAAATTTTTCCCCAATGAAAAAAACGATAACGGGAGGAACGAGGAATGAAAATAAAAAAACTTATTACATTTTTTACGGTGGTGTGTATTATGATGTCTATGACTTCCTGCGGAAATAATACGGCGGAGGAAAGCGAGGCAACCTCCGTTTCCGCTGCACGGGAAAGTGAAAACGGCGTTACCGAAAAGCCATTGCAGACGGAAGCTGTAAATATTCCCGCAGAGCTGCCCGAGGATTTTGTTCTGATTACAGGCGGCACATTTTTAATGGGAAGCCCCGAAACGGAGAACTGGCGCGGGGAAGATGAAACGCAGCATACGGTCACGGTCAGCGACTTTGCCATGTGCGTCCACGAGGTCACACAGGCGGAATATGAAAGTATAGTTGGCAGCAATCCAAGCTCTTTTACAGGCGAGAATTTTCCCGTTGACAGCGTTTCATGGCTGGAGGCGGCGGCATACTGCAATCTTCGCAGCGAGGCGGAGGGACTTTCTCCCGCGTATAAAATAGACGGAGAAACCGTAACATGGGACAGAACCGCAAACGGCTACCGTCTCCCCACAGAGGCAGAATGGGAATACGCCTGCCGCGCAGGAACGGTCACGCCGTTCAATACAGAAACCTCTATAAGTGCGGAGGAAGCAAACTATTACGGTCATTATCCCTATGAAATTGAAGAAAACTACTTCTCGCAGGGTAATTTGGAAACCAAGCCCGGCGAATACCGTCAGACTACCGTGGCAGTCCAAAGCTTTTCTCCCAACGGCTGGGGACTTTACGATATGCACGGCAATGTAGGCGAATGGGTTTGGGATTATTACGGAAGCTACCCCGCCGAGGAAGTTATTGACCCCGTCGGAGCGGAAAGCGGTACTTTGCGTGTAAACCGCGGAGGCGGCTGGAACGATTTTGCAAAGAATATGCGTTCCGCTTACCGTGCCGCCGCGCCGCAGGATCAGCGGCGTTTTAATGTGGGTATCAGACTTGTACTGGGCGCTGTTTCTGACGGAAGCGCGGTTTCCGTAAATAAGGAAACCGTTTCGGGAAACGGCGGAAATGTGCTGATAGCATACTTCTCATGGGGAGGAAACACAAAAGGAATTGCGGAAGAGATAGCGCGTCAGACGGGCGCAGACCTATTCGAGATCGAGTGCGTAACGCCGTATTCCACGGATTATAACACCGTCCTTGAAGAGGCGCAGCACGATCAGAACATTCAGGCAAGACCCGAGCTTGCCGCTCATGTGGAAAATATGGACGAATACGATACTGTTATACTTGGCTATCCTAACTGGTGGGCGTCTATTCCCATGCCGATAGCATCATTTTTAGAGGAGTATAACTTTACAGACAAGACTATCGTACCGTTTTGCAGTCACGGCGGAGGTCGTTTCGGACAAAGCCTTACAGCAATTGCAAAATTAGCCCCAGATTCCGTTATGGGAGAGGGACTGTCTGTCCACTATTCGGGCGGAAGCACGCTTTCGCAGGACGTTGCGGATTGGCTGGAATTAAATAAGATACCGCTTGCAGAATAGCTGTATCAATAATAAAAGGTGGATTAATGTTCTATGAAAATCGTTTTATTGGAGGGAAGTCCAAACAAGACAGTATACCTCTCATGAATACTTCAAACTAACTAAAGAATACTACATTACTCCGTCAATATCAAGACCGGGTAACCCTTATGACAATGCTTTAGCAGAAAATTTCTTTTATATCCTCAAAACCGAGTGCATTTACAGAGTCAAACTCAAGTCTTTTGATGAGGCTCATATATATTTCTACAATAATCAGCGTATTCAGCTTAAAACTAAACTGACTCCTCTTGAACTGAGGAGTCAGTTTATTACTTGATTTTTTCCTTACCATAGGGGCTTTTTGTTATGTCTGTATAATTTGGTGCAGTTCATTTTTTAATCTTTGATATATACGTAGTCGATCCCGCTGAATTTGGCGTATTCCTCGCCTTCGCTGTCTTTATAGCACTTTATTTTAAAGTCCGGCACCACGGCACAGTCGTCCCAGTCACCGTGTTCCTTGTCATAATACAGACCGAAAGCGCCGCGGTACAGTTCCTTTACATCTTTCGGAATGGTTATGCTTTTAAGCTCCATACAGTTAAAAAAAGCCATAAATTCAACTTTTTCCAGCTTTTTCGGCAGCTTGACCTTGGTGAGCGCGGTACAGCCGCTAAAAGCGTATTCACCTATTTCTCTTACCGAAGCGGGTATAGTTATGCTTTGAAGCTTGGTACTGCCTGAAAAAGCATGATCCTCTATCCTTTTGACCGTTTTGGGTATAGCAACGTTTTTTTTGGTGCGTGGAACAGTATAGATTAAGGTT